>NZ_JALGQY010000033.1:0-32163 GCF_022809915.1 Acinetobacter lwoffii
TCCAGAAGCCTTTGAACAGAAATATTTCAAGAATTTAGAGGGATCGATTGTCCACGATACTGTCTAGGATCAATTATTGAGTTAAACAACCAATGGGCTTTGTTGCACAAACCTATCTGTAAAGGCTTTTTCAGCGATATAATTTTCAAATGAAGAAGCCTACACACAAAATCTACCGCACAACCAATTGGCCCGCATATAACCGAGCACTCATGAGTCGCGGAAATATTGCCATTTGGTTTGATCCTGCTACGCAATGGTATGCGCCATCAAAAGGCAAACAAGGGCGAAATCAAACCTACTCCGACGCAGCCATCCAATGCTGCTTAATGATTAAATCCTTATTCCGTCTGTCTTTACGTATGGTTACTGGCTTTGTGCAAAGTCTGATTAAACTTTGCGGATTAAATTGGATAGCTCCAGATTACACCACGCTTTGTAGAAGACAAAAGCATATTGATATTGTAATCAGCTACCAAAAAAGTAGCGATGGGCTGCATCTACTCATGGACTCTACAGGCATGAAGTTTCTAGGTGAGGGCGAATGGAAGCGCAAGAAACATGGACCTGAATATCGTCGCCAATGGCGTAAACTTCATATTGGTATAGATGCTAAAACCCTACAAATACGAGCAGTTCAGCTTACAACCAATAATGTCAGTGATTCACAGGTGCTTGGTGATTTACTTAATCAGATTCCACAAGATGAGCAGATTGACTCTGTTTATACCGATGGAGCTTATGACACCAAGCAATGCCGTCAGGTCATTGCAGATCGGCAAGGGCATGCGGTGATTCCACTTAGAAAAAATGCGAAACCATGGAAAGATACAAAGAGTAGCTCGCTAGAGCGAAATGAATTACTTCGAACAGTTAAACGTTTAGGCAGGACACTATGGAAAAAATGGTCAGGCTATCATCGGCGAAGTTTGGTAGAAACCAAGATGCATTGCATTAAATTATTGGGCGATAAACTGAGTGCAAGGAGCTTTCAAAGCCAAGTGAATGAGATCCATGCACGTGTAGCAGTCCTTAACAGATTTACGGAATTAGGTCGACCACTTACCCAAGTTACGCCTTAAATTTGGCTCAATTAGGGGCGCTTTGCATTTCAAATCTTTGTGCAACAAAGCCCAACCAATGTATATTTGTAGGTCAGGTAGTTAACTATATACGCTATGTTTATCGAGCGAGAACAAGATTTAGAAAGAATTAACAAAAGCCAATATATTCAGCGTTGTCTAAATTGATAAAATCGCCGTTTTCTACAGAAAATTTAAGATTGTTAAGGATTGAAGTGAATATTCAAAATGATTTACCAGAACTAAGTAATTACAGTGAGTTAAGCAGTAAAGAGCAATTAACTATCCATCAAATGCTTATTTCGTACGTACGCTCAGATCACCCCTATAATATTATCTTGACCCATAATGTTGAACCTTACGACTTAGTTAAACTTGTAAGTATTAGTTTTGAGAATAGAGATGCTGCTATCTGGGTTCATTTTGAAACTATTACAGCTGAGAGACTGACAATGCCTCTCGATTTTATTTCAAGAATAGAAGTATGTAATTACGAAGTTTTTTTAGACTAGAATCGAGTCCCCCTAGCGTGGGGATTTATGTTAAATAAGATCTAAGCCAAAATAGAAATACTCCTGGTAACATACATAAGAAGCCAGCAGCTTTTGCAGCCATATAATTCTTGACCTTTTTATGGGAAATATGTGGTCTAAAAATTATCCCTGTAAAACATCATATAAATCCTATAATTATTAGAAACGATGACATGATTTTAATCTCTTATTTTTCTAAGTTCATATTAAACAATCCGATATGTACGAGTTCTCTTTTATAAGATTCTCTATATAATTCAAAGTTAAATAACAATAAACTTTATATTTTTTCTTATATGTGAAGCTTATCCCAAAAAATTTAAAGGAAACTATATACCAGCTCTTATAAGATTGTCCCCCCCAATGCGTACAATGAAGATAAACTGTTGAATGATTTGGATAAATCACTAAATTAATATAAATATTATTATAATATAAAGGGTTAGACACTTTTCCTTTCGACTTTACAATTTCCTTTCGTTGTTAATAATTAAGATACATTTAAAATGCTTCTTTAGAACTATAATTTTGAAAATTTTTTGGTAGCTTCGATTCATTATGACTTTTTATATATTTCTAATACTTATGAATATCGCAGCTATAATGGCAGTGATTGCATTTTTTCATAAGTAATAAGAAAATTACATCTTGGTATTTCTAACCGCAGGCTAATTTTAAATTTCATTATAAAAATAAATTTCTTTAAGTATTATTTTTAGTATAAATTTCACACATTTCTATATAATACCTATTTTAGGCTCCCGTTTATAAGAATTACTCATATATTGGGTATTTCGCATATATATTCTTACTGTTGCAGTAGGTTCACTTCATGAATAATATTAACTTTAATAACTTTGAAGAAGCTGGCCAAGTCATTTTAAAATTCTTATCTCAACGCTTTGGCTTCAAATTGTGGATGATTACTCGTACAGAGGGTGACGACTGGATTGTATTATTGAGTGAAGATAATGGCTATAACGTTAAGCCCGGACAAGTATTTCATTGGGCAGACTCATTCTGCTCACACATGGTACAAAGTAATATGCCTCGTATTGCTCCCTATTCACCTGATATTCAAGTTTACGCAGATGCACCTATAAATCACCTAGTCTCAATTAAAGCCTATATCGGCCAACCTCTGTATAAAGAAGATGGCTCTCTTTTTGGCACTCTATGTGCAATTGATCCCGAACCTCAACCTAAAATTCTTGTTGAAGATGCTCCATTATTCGAGTTGATAGCAAAGGTACTCAGTTATACGATTCAAGCTGATATGAAAGCTGCTGAGTACATACGTAAAGCTGAGCGTTTTGAAATAGAAGCAATGTCCGACCCAATGACTGGACTTTTCAACCGTCGTGCTTGGGATGAGCTTATTATCAAAGAGGAAGAGCGCTGTAAGGGTTATGGTCACCCTACTGCTATTCTTATGATAGATCTTAATGATCTTAAGATCACAAATGATACTCTGGGTCATGCTGCAGGTGATGAGCTCATTCAAAGAATGGCTTTAGCTCTCAAAAACACGGTACGTAGTAATGATATTATCGCTCGCTTAGGGGGTGATGAGTTTGCTGTGATGACCATTGAAACTAACTTAGAGCATGCGAAGAAGCTTGCATCAAGAATTCAAAATACTTTTACAAAAGTTGGAATTAGTGCTGCAATTGGCTTTGCAATGCGTAATCCAACCTTTGGGTTAGCTGAAGCTATCAAAGAAGCAGATGCAAAGACGTATCAGAATAAAGTTATGGTCAAATCGAGTAGCCATTAATTAAACTACTTACCCGATGCAGTCTTTGTATCTGGTAAGGCCTTATCTACAATCTGAAGATGTACTATTGAAATAATTCAATATAACCGAAAACCCTAGAGATTTTTTGAAATAAAAACTATTATTTTTCATATCATTAAGAGCTTTAATCCGTTTTAATTCTGCACTTAGCCCTATCAAAATTGCGACTTTTCCAACAAAAATCCTGCAGTTTATTCCCAGGTTTTTGATCAAACGGTTAGGATCAACAATTTACTTTTATCATGAAGACTGATTATAAAAATAATAAAAGTCCATGCCAAAAAACCTTAAGTTCGCCAGCGAGCGCCGTAGTGACCAACGTAAAAAAGTCATACAAGCCGAAATGCTGCAGGCCCAAACATTTATACAGATCTATCTGCTCTTACCCTTCTTCTTTAAGGCATATCAGCATCAGCAACATCTTACGATGCGCAAACCCTAGAAGATGTCATCTAGCATGAAGCAAGCGCTGTGCGTGATAAAAAATTGACTGAACCTACACTGCGAATCTGCCTGTGGCTGATCAGCCTATTCCAGCCGAGTACAACGCAAGTGCAGTACTTCAATCAATTTATTAATTTGCGGCACTTTGAGCTGAAATATTTAAGCTAAATGTCATGAATAGACATATCTGCCAGTGCACCAAACTTTTCATCAAACGGCGCTAATTATTCTTTGACGTATTTGGATCCGCGAAGTTTACGGCCATGCTCATCATAGTATTTATGAAAAAGTGTTTTGAAGGGATAGTACTGTTTTATGCTCAAGTCTTCCGCCATCTGATTGACCTTCGCTTCAAGCATCTTTTGAGCTACCCCTTGCTCACATTCTTTTGCGGTTATCACGAGTTGCTGAAGAACGTTTTCCATTGATCATTAGTTCAATGTAGTAGGCCGAACCGCGCTTTCTGGGCTTGGGTAATTTCATGACGTAATTTCCAAAATTCTTGACGTAAACTTGACGTAAATTTAACGGCAATAACTGCATAAAATACGGGTTTTGCAGATAGTGCGGATAACGGCTCACTTTACTCAAGGCATTAAAAAAGGGCTTTAAGCTACTGTTTTCGCTTAAAACCCTTATAACATAACGTTTAGAATCTTGGTAGGTATAAGCAGACTCGAACTGCTGACCTCTACGATGTCAACGTAGCGCTCTAACCAACTGAGCTATACACCTAGAATGCTTGGCATATTATAAATTTTTCCGACCGAAAACAAGCCTTTTCATTTAGTTTTTAAAACGTCCGCGCAAGTTTTAAGCAAATCCTTGAATTTTTTCAATTCTTGTTCAGTTATTGGGGTTCCCGAATAAAGATTTTTTTCAAAAACCTGTATAGCTTGAATAAAGGCAGTCTGGTTTTCAATCTGAACCTGTTGAGATAAACGCTGCATCCAGTGATGAAAAGTTTCTGCAGGCTGTTTTTTGAGATGATCAGTTAGAGATTGATTCAGCTGTTGAATCGCACGATCAAATGGAGATTGCGCCTGTCGGGCTTTTAGATAAATTCTGAAGATATAGGCCAAAATCAATAGTGCAATACTGCCCAGTAAAATTATGACACTCGAATAAACTGAACCGAGTCCTAATTTTGATAACCAGCTCTGTTGTGATTCTGCATTATAACCCACCACCTTACTTTGCCATTGGTAGCTGGCATAATCGCTCCAAACACGTAGTTTGGTGATCCATAGATTATGCTGCGAGTTCCAGATCGACTGATTTGCCGATACCCATGCATCCTGAGAAAGCAGATTTTGCATACCATCATCTATACGCTGTGGAGTGATCATTGCGGTTGGATCAAAGCGTTGCCATTTCTGGTCAATCCAGACTTCTGTCCAGGCGTGCGCATCGAGCTGCCGGACTTCCCAGCTCATGCGATCTGGTGCCAACTCCCCCCCCTGATAGCCGGTGACCACCCGTGCAGGAATCCCGACATAACGCATCAACATCACGAAACTCGAGGCATAGTGTTCACAAAAGCCTTGCCGGGAATTAAACAGGAACTCATCAATCCGGTTTTGTCCTAATTGGCCCGGCTTTAAGGTATAAACAAAATTATTCTGCTGATACCAGTTCAAGACTTGCTGCACATAACGCTGAGGATCTTCCGCACTTTGCGCATATAGACGTTGTGCTAATTGTTGCGCTCTCGGGTCAAGTCGGCGCTGCACCTGAGTATTCGTTCTTTCGATATATTGCGTTGGCAAAGCCTGAGGGTCATATCCCGTTCCGATCCATTGTAACGAAATCGGTTCAACACGTTGCGTGAGCCGTCTCGGCACAATGCTCCAATCCTGACGGTTATAATAACGGCGTTCCACAGGTATCGATTTTTCCAACCCCATGATCCAGAACACCGAAGGATCCGCAGCCAGATATTGGTAGTTCCAGCCTGTAGGTACGGGTGAAGTATCCATCGGTTGTCGCATTAAAGGCTGCTGATTGACGAAACTGCTGGTCCAGCGTTGCCCATCATATTCATCTAGCACCAAGGCTCGCCAATAGAGTTCTGAGCGTGGCGGAAGCTTGCTGATATCACCAATAATCCGGAAAGCAAGGGCACTGGATTGGGATAATTCAGCAATATCCCCAGGTGACATACTATCGCCAATGCCGGTCACACCCTTATTTTCAGGAATGGGAATATGCCAAAGTGGTGGCAAGCGCGGAAAGAAAATAAACAGCAAGATAAAAAATGGAACAGCGTACAAGATAAACTTGCCCACATGTTTGGCATCCTGTTGCAATGCTGCGCGCTGAGTGATCTGCTCCTGCTCAAAATCGCTAGTCTGAATCCGGTACAAACCAATCAGACAGCTGATTAAACACAGCACGATCACAATCGCCATCCCAAAAGATTGGCTATATAGGAATGAGCTGGCAGCAACAAACAGGGCAAAATTAAACAGAATAATCAGGTCACGTTTATTTTTACTTTCCAGTGATTTAGCAAATAAAAAAGTAGATAAAACTGCTACCCCAGCCTCAACACCAATAAAACTATGATGGCTCAAATAAATACTGCCGAGTGCCAAAGCCGTCAGTAGAAAAGTGCCCGTTTTGGGAAATGGCTGCTGACGTTTCAGGAAAATCCAGATACATACAATACTAATCGCAAAAATAATACTGAGTAGAACTGGAATAAATGCCATCTGGGCGATGAGAATCAGGCCCAAAGTCAGCACAATCGAGGTACGGATTTTTGCATTGATCATGAATTTACCCGCCTTAGGCCTGCGCCAACAATTGTTTGGCTTTCCGCAGTTGTTCTTCACCTGCGCCCTGAGGCAATTCGGCCTGTGGCAAATGCAGACTATACGCACATTGCTGCTGCTCGCACTGCTCGACCAGACCCATCACAAATTCAAGTTTTTCTTCATGTGACTGACTCGGCATATGTGCATAATGAATCTCGATACTGTGTTCATCCTCATATTGCTCGAAGACTTTGACATACAGGCCTTGTCCACGCGCAAACTGCTTCCAGGACACCGCCTGCAAGGAATCACCTGACTGGTAATTGCGCAATTCACGGAACTCATCCATATCCGGTTCAAAACGGTTAAAGTGATATTTATTTTCTGTGCTAAAAACTCCAGCTTTAGGCGCGACCCAGGCCGAATGCTGATGATAAAGATAGGTCCAGGCTCGAACTAACCCGAAGGGATAAACCGAATAAATCTGAATCACCGGGTAATCAAACTTGCCACGTTGCTCTGCATAAAATGGCAGAATAAATTGCTGCTTTGCTGCATTCAGATAAACTTTCGCTAGCTGATTCCCTGCTTTGATATACAAATAACGGGGGCGAAGTTGCTGTTGTTGAAAATAAAGATGCAAATTCACGCTATAACCGACCTGCCCGACATCATCCGCGATCAACTCAATTTTCAGGTCATGCAATTGTTTGAAAGTCAGATAAAAACTGATACATAGCACCGCACTGATTAAAAAGCAGAAACCTAAAATCAGGTTATTGGCATAGTTTACCCCGGCTACAAAGGTGATGAAGATCAACACCAGATACAGATAGCCCTGCTGATAAATAAATACCAAGACATCTTTCTGCGAGAGCTGTTTCTGCTGTGAGAATTGAAAGCGCTTGGCCAGCCATTTTTGCCAGGTTTTATCCAAGAGAGGACTCCTTTAGCTGACCGCAACCTGTTGCATCACATTAAACGTTTCAGCTTCACTTAACCCCAGACGATGCGAAGTCACCGCGACAAATACAGCCTGCACATCATCTGGTGTGACAAAAGCACGTTGCTGAATCAAAGCATACGCTTGTGCTGCGCGCTTCAAGGCCAGAAGGCCACGCGTAGAAAGTCCATGACGGCTTTTACGGGTTTCTTCTGCCAGATCAAGCAAATATTCCTGAATCGCTTCACTGATAAATATCTGATGCGTCAGACTTTGCAGATCCAGAATTTCATCTTCGGTAAAAATATGCGCCAGACTTGCAATCAGGGCAAAACGGGATTCCTGCTGTAATAACAGTTTTTCTGCATGGCGTGATGGATACCCCAAAGATAAACGCATCAGGAAACGGTCTAGCTGGGATTCCGGCAAAGCGTAAGTACCACTTTGGAATAGCGGGTTTTGTGTCGCAATCACCCAGAAAGGTTTCGGTAAGGCATAGCGTACGCCATCAATGGTGGCATAGCCTTCTTCCATGGCTTCGAGTAAGGCACTTTGGGTTTTGGGACTACAACGGTTGATTTCATCTGCCAGTAAAATCTGAGTAAAAATCGGGCCTTGTTTAAACTCGAACTGATGTTCTTTCTGGTTAAACATGTTAATACCGATGACATCACTGGCCAGCATGTCATTGGTAAATTGAATCCGCTGGAACTTTAACCCAGCCAGATGTGCCAGACTGCTGGCTAATGTAGTTTTACCCAATCCGGGTAAATCTTCAAATAAGACATGTCCGCCTGCAATCAAACAACAGAGTGCCAGTGTGGTCTGGGCCTGCTTATCCAACACAATGGCATTAACTTCTTCAAAAAAACGCTGGATCTTGGGTGCATAACTTGCAATTTTTTGTTCAAGCACAGTATTGATGTGTGCAATGTCGTTATTTTCCTTTTGTTTCATGCCCCAGATCACAATAATTTCCTTAATAAAACATGGCCTAAGATTAACATACACTGAAATTTAAATTTTCCCAAAAGATCAATCATCTGTCTGTGTAACTGAATAAAAATACTGATTAGAAAATGGCGAGGATTTAAATAATAGAAGAGTCAAAATGATCAGGTTGAAAAGAAGTAAGAAGCGCAGAAAACAAATAAAATGATCGACACAAATAGAGATCATTTTTCTTTTCGCTCAAATCTCAAAATACCAATCTGAGCTCATCCATCTATTTGAAAAGAATCATACTTAAAAGGTATAGAGACTTAAGCGATTTCATGGATTTTTATAATAAAACTTTTCTACGCTAGCTCAATCAATGACCTCAGATTTAACGCGATCGTCTATTCCTCATATTAATTTTTAACGATAAAAAAAAGCGCCCCGAAAGGCGCTTGCTATGAATTAATGATTAACACGGACACTTCTTCATATCACCGCCCGCAGATGGATAACGGGAATCCACACAGTGACGATAAAATGTTTTCGGGTCCATGGCTTCCAGATCGGGATGATGCTTGCGCATATGCTCCACATAGGTCTGGTAATCAGGTACACCGACCATCAGACGGAAACTTTGCTGCAAACGTTGCCACAAGGTCGCAATCCGCGACCAGTTTTTCGGATTCAGTATTAAATCCTTTTGTGACATTACGGTCATCTTGATGATTTTATAAATCATCGTTTTCCCGCTTTTGGCAAACTTCAGATTCATAATATTCCCCTTAATGACCTTTCGCTGGCTGAATCTCTTCAGGATCGCGATAAATCGCTTCTGCTTCATGTACAGATGGCTCAGGATTTGCCAATGCACGACGGATAACGCGAATTGCAGCAAACAACATGACAAAGGCTACAATCATAAAAAAAGCACAGAGTGCAGCATTAATCTGGTTCGACATCGCTACCGTCTGCATTTCTGCCACAGTTTTCGCTGGCGCTAGGATTTCATTATTGGCAATCGCCGTGTTGAAACGATCTGCCTGCGCCAAGAAACCAATCTTTGGATTTTCGTGGAAAATCTTTTGCCAGCCTGCTGTCATGGAAGTGATGAACAGGAACACTGTCGGGATAATTGTCACCCACACATATTTCTGTTTTTTCATCTTGAACAGAATGACAGTACCAAGAATGAGCGCCATCGCAGCCAAAATCTGGTTACCAATACCAAACAGCGGCCATAAACTGTTAATCCCGCCGAGTGGATCGACTACGCCCTGATAGACGAAGAAGCCCCAGCCTGCCACTGCAACCGCAGTACCCAACAGGTTTCCGAAGAAATTATGTGATTGTTTTACTGCTGGAATCACAATACCGACAGTATCCTGCACCATGAAACGACAGGCACGAGTACCAGCATCAACAGCAGTCAGGATGAATAGTGCTTCAAACAAAATCGCAAAGTGATACCAGAACGCCATCATTTCACGACTGTTGAAAATTTCGGTGATGATATGCGCCATACCAATTGCAAAAGTTGGCGCACCACCAGTACGCGATAGAATCGAGTTCTCACCCACTTCCTGTGCCAGTAAAGTCAAGGCTTCAGGCGTTACCACAAAACCAAGGGTTCGCACTGCTTCTGCTGCGCTTTCTGCGGTAGTACCGAGCAAGGCTGCTGGTGAGTTAATCGCAAAATAAATTCCTGGATCCAGAATTGCAGCACAGATCAAAGCCATGATCGCTACAAAAGATTCCATCAACATACCGCCATAACCGATCATACGGATATCGCGTTCGTTGTTGACCAGTTTCGGTGTCGTCCCTGAAGAAACCAAGGCATGGAAACCGGAAATCGCACCACACGCAATAGTAATGAACAGGAATGGGAACATAGAACCTGCGAATACAGGACCAGTCCCATCAATGAATTTGGTAATCGCTGGCAGTTTCATTTCAGGCATGGCAAACAGGATACCCACGGCCAAACCTGCAATCACGCCAATTTTCAGGAAGGTCGACAGATAATCACGTGGAGCAAGCAATAGCCAGACTGGCAGTACCGATGCAATGAAACCATAAATGATCAGTGCCCAAGTGAGTTCAGTGCCAGAAAGCGTAAAGAACGGACCCCAATATGGATGTTGTGCGATGTTTTCACCGTAGATAATGCCCAGCATCATCAAGACAAAACCAATAATCGAGACTTCAGCAATTTTACCCGGGCGGATAAAACGCATGTAGATGCCCATAAAGATCGCAATCGGAATGGTGGCTGCAATACTGAATACACCCCATGGACTGTTAGTCAGTGCTTTAACAACGACTAGCGCCAATACTGCCAGAATGATGATCATCACGCCCAAGGCACCGAGCATCACGATAATACCGGCAAAGGTTCCGAGTTCCTGCTTGGCCATCTCACCGAGTGATCGACCGTCACGACGGGTGGAAATAAACAGTACCAGAAAATCCTGGACTGCACCGGCAAGCACCACACCGACTAACAGCCAGATCGTACCGGGTAAATAGCCCATTTGTGCTGCCAAGATCGGACCGACTAAAGGACCTGCACCGGCAATCGCTGCAAAGTGATGGCCAAACAGAACGCTTTTGTTGGTCGGCACATAGTCCAGACCATCGGCCAGACGATGCGCAGGCGTTAAACGGCGTTCATTCAGCTCAAATACTTTGGTGGCGATAAACAAACTGTAGAAACGGTAAGCAATGCTATAGACACAGGCGGCGGCAAGTACCAGCCAGACTGCATTGACATGCTCACCCCGACTCAGTGCTAGAACTCCAAAAGAGACTGCACCCACAATGGCTACCAAAAGCCAAATCATTTTCGAAGTCAGCGTCGACTTCTTTTGTAAAGTTTCCATTCAATCCCTCATATTGTGATGCATACAAATCAGCGTGATTGTTGTTGTTCGAGGTACTGCTGTTTTCCCTTGCGACTTTACGCCTGTTCTTTTGCTTTTCCTCTAAGACTTTGGCATAAAAAAAGGGATGATTTAAATCATCCCTCTCGATAATAGTCTATTTTCAAACCATTATGCACGTTCTAAATAGTCACCAGTACGGGTATCTACACGAACGCTTTCTTCTTGCTGTACGAATAATGGAACACGTACTACAGCACCTGTTTCAAGTTTCGCTGGCTTACCGCCACCGCCAGAAGTATCACCACGAACACCTGGATCAGTTTCAACGATTTTAAGTACGACGAAGTTCGGTGGAGTCACGTTTAAAGGCACGCCATTGAACAACATGATGGTACATTTTTCATTTGAATCGTCTTTTAACCATTTTGCAGCATCGCTCATTGCTGTTTTATCAGCTGCGATCTGTTCAAAGGTAACAGGATCCATGAAGTTCCACATTTCGCCATCGTTGTACAAGTATTCCATTTCTACTTCAACGATATCAGCCGCTTCTAGGTTCTCGCCTGATTTGAAAGTTTTTTCCAGAACTTTACCTGATTTAAGGTTACGTAATTTTACGCGGTTAAAAGCTTGGCCTTTACCTGGTTTTACGTATTCGTTTTCCATGATTGAACATGGGTTGCCATCAAGCATAACCTTAAGGCCTGACTTGAAATCATTCGTAGAATAATAGGCCATGACTGGCGCACTCCAAACTTACTAACTTTAATCTATTGATGCTATGGGCTGTTGCGATGTCATTTAGCAAGTCTGACACGAACATTGAGTTGCCACATGCACATTCATTTGATGTTGCGTATTCTAAATGAGCAATACACTTTGCCGCAATGAAAAAATCCGCTTTCACCCACTCAGGCTGTTTAAGTTACAATCAGACATGAAAATCCTTTGTTTATTCATGTCTTGCTCAACGTTAAAATACCATCAGGCGAGCACGAAGATCAGCATAGCTTAATCACTCTTTATTTTATAGCGCAGTGGATTATTGCGCTTCGGCACAAACTGTTAAACTGTGCCCATCAGGCTTTGTCCTCTCACTTATTATTGTTAATCTTCCGGCATGACGAACTATTTATATCAAGAACAAAACTGGCAATCACAGCTCAGCGACCTGATCACTGATCCACGCGAACTGCTTGAAGTGCTGCAACTCGCACCTGAACAGCTTCTCTCAGGCGCCATTTTAGCTTCTGAACAGTTTAAACTGCGCGTACCACGTGCTTTTGTGGGCAAAATGCAGACCGGAAACCCTTTAGACCCATTGCTTTTACAAGTGCTGCCCCATCATCTGGAACTGGAAGAACATCCAGGATTTGTTACCGACCCCTTGGGCGAAGAACAGGCCAATCAGCAACCCGGCGTACTGCACAAATATAAATCCCGTTTCTTGCTGACACTGACTGGTGCCTGTGCTGTACATTGCCGTTATTGTTTCCGCCGGCATTTCCCCTATCAGGAAAATCTACCTAAAAATGAAGACTGGATAAATATCAAGCAATATCTGGAAAGCCAGCCTGATATTAATGAAGTGATTCTGAGTGGCGGTGATCCACTAACCTTATCGAACCGGAAATTAAAAACCTGGATTGAACGATTAGAATCAGTACCACATCTCAAATTCTTAAGAATACATTCACGAGTTCCTATTGTGATCCCCAACCGAGTCGACGAAGAGCTACTTAGCATGTTAAAAAACAGTAGGCTACGTATTATTCTGGTGGTACACTCAAACCATGCATCGGAGCTGGATGACTTCACTTGCAAGCGTTTAAACCAACTGGTTCAACAGCAGATCACCGTTCTGAATCAGGCGGTTTTATTAAACGGGGTGAATGATTCTGCTCAGGTTTTAGTAGATTTAAGCTATCGCTTGTTTGATGCCGGGGTCATGCCTTATTATTTACATGTACTTGATAAAGTAAAAGGTGCGCATCATTTTGATTTAGCGCCTGACCATATTAATGAGATTTATACAGAAGTTTTAGCGAACCTACCGGGGTATTTGGTTCCTAAACTGGTTCGAGAAATAGCGGGCGAGAAGAATAAGACACCGCTTTTTGGGGTTTCAACATTTTTGAGTTAAATAATAAAGATGAGCACGCATACTTTAGACATTTTTCAGACACCGACGGAACTTAAACGAGAGCAGTTGAGCTTTTGCCCAACCACTGCCAAGGCTTTGCAGGAATGGGTTGCGGGGATTTCGATTCTACAGCTGGGGAATTCATCCAAATCCCTGTTTAATGCCTTATTGGAAGTTTCTGAGCTGAAATGTACAGAAACCCTGCGCTTTGACCTGATTCAGGTCTTGCATCCTACCCTTGAAAATGTCCTGACCAGTCTGGAAAAGCATTTCGTCAATCAGGGCCTGATCACTTCCGATAGAAATGACCAGATCATTGAACTGGCCATGCTGCTGCGCAGTCATTTTGCCAAAATTTATATCGATATCGTCAAACGCTGCAATCATCAGCTGACCCATCAGAAGTTTTCGCTATTTTCTCTAGGCAAAAAGAAGAGTATTCAAACTGCCCGGATGGTGTCGATTTATTATGCCCTGCAACAACTCAGCCTTCTGTTATATCAACAGCATATGTTGTATAGCACGCCAGGTCTGGGGCAATGGCTAGCTGCCCATCAATTGCTGGAATGTGCAATAGACAACAATTTCTATCAAAGTAATATCAATCAGGTATTAGGTACTCAGCATGAAATCCAGAATATTGCGCATGCTTACGCACAGCTAATTTTACTGGATATCTTCAATACTCATCAGATCCGGCCTGCAGAAATTCAGGGCCTGTATCTATGCAGTTTTGACTGGGCCAAACTGGTACAGATCCTGCCGAAGGAAACCACGCTGTCCCGTTATGTGGTCGATGCCAGCAAAGATCATCCGCCGATTTTTAATACCCACCAAGAGCCACAGTTTCAGCCGAGCTTCTATATTTCCACCCAGAATCTGATGGATCATTTAACGGGCACTCAAAGTAAAAATGCCCAGTATCTGTCGCGGAATGAAAAACTGTTCCTGACCCCTGCACTGCATTTTCATATCTACAATCTGCTCTCGAACAATGTCGAGCGTCGTCATGAACGTTATGAATATTCAGCACAGATCAATATCTGCTTTGGCTTAAGCGTGGCGCATTTTTACCTGTCTAAAGGTAAAAACTTCAACGAAACCCTGGAACTCGAGGCCAATTATAATTTCCAGAGCGAAAGCAGTTTTGTCAGCTCGATGGAAAACGCCATTCCAAGTAGTTTTAGCAGCATCAAGGCGCTCGATCGAGAAACCAAACAGATCCATAGCGCTGAAGTTCTGGATATCAGTGTCAATGGTTACCGGATTAAATGGACTGGTATTACCCCGGCTAACCTGAAAACCGGTGAATTCATTCTGGTTCAGGAAAAAACCCAGAGTCAGTGGCGTGGCGGTGTGATTCGCTGGATCAAGCAGTCAACGGATAAGGGCCTAGAAATCGGGCTGGAAATTCTGGCACAAGAACTCTTTCCTTGCGCGGCCTATGCACGTACTGAACGCCATCATGTCAATTATCAACCCGCACTCTTGGTGAAAATGACGCAACTTGATCAGGTTTCGACCAGTCTCATCGTGTCTGGCTCCCAGATGTTTAGGGAAAAACAAACGATTCATTTACGTCTCGGTCAGGAAGAACTCAAAATCTATCTAACCAAAGCACAACTGATTACGCAGAGTTTCATCCGTTTTGATTATGAATTATTGAATGATCAGGAAGAAGAGATGATCGAAAACTTTATCGATCAGCATATGAATGAAAGCAGAAATCATGATTTATGGGAAGCATTGAAGTGAGAAATCCATTATTGTCTAAAAAGTTAAAACGTACTGAAACACGTTTACTGATTATTGATGATAATCAAATTAGATATAACCAAATCCGTGATCTGCTGACCAGTAATGATTATCAGGTGGATGCTGTTCTGCTAGATGATCTGCAATCTTTTGAAAAACAATTAAATTTCAACTGGGATCTGATTATTTTTGGACGTGCCTACGACCTGAAATATGAACAGGCCTTAAGTTTGGTGCGCCTTTCGCAGCAGCCTAATCTGCCAATGATTTTGCTTAAACCGGATGATTACCAGGCTGAACAATATGCGCAATATATCCGTAAAGGGGTATATGACATTCTCAATTTTGACTACCTGGAACGGTTTTATGTGGGACTGGTTCGAGCATTGTCATTTAGCCGTTTGTCACAGTCTCAGCAACATTTAATGACTGAGCTGGAAACAGCACAAATTCAGGCACAATCTTTGGTAGACGACAGCAACCGTGCTGTTGCCACCATTCAGGAAGGGATTCACATTCAGGTCAATGCGGACTACCTGAAATTGTTTGGCTTGCAAAATGAAGATGAGATCATTGGTCTACCTTTACTAGATCTGCTCCAGCCTTCAGATTTGAATGATTTTAAAACCCGTTTCAAAAAGATCTCTCAGGGTCAATTTGATTTAGGTCGAGTCGAGATTCAGTCTCTGAATCCGCATGTGTCCGCATCTAACCCATTAAAACTGGAATTCTTGCCTTCAACTGCTGAAGAAGATGCAGTACAAATTAGCATTGATACTCAATCTCAAACAGTTTTTTCCGAGAAAACTCCTGGAAAACCAAGTGTTTTTCAGTCACTTAAACGTGAACTGAACAAGCACTCTGCACCGGTGAATGCCTTAGTCACTTTCTCTTTAAGTGCATATGATCCGGAAGTTCTACAGTCTGACTGGACCACTTTTAATGGGTACTTTGATGCAGTCAAAGAATTCCTCAAGGAACAGACCCATATTCCCCTGTTTAAACTGGAATATGATGTCGTTGTCGGTCTGTTCCAGGCAGACTCTAAAGCAATTCTTGAATCCAAACTGATCAGTTTAAATGCCTTAAGCAAACCGCAACTCATTACAGTGGGACAAAAGTCATTCCCTCTAAATTTGCGCTTAGGCTATGTCACGCTTGAACAGGGTTTACAGGATGAAATGCACTGCAATACGCTGATTGGACAAGCATTCTCGACATCTTTACCTCAAGCAGAAGCTGTACCTGAATTTAAACTCGACATTCCAGCCTCACTGAGCAGTCCAAGCTCTTTAGATATGCCGAGTATAGACTTCAGTGTTGCTGAAACACCAGTTACCAGCTCAACAGTTGCAGCTGTCAGTCCAGCAGTCACCTCTATTCCTAACGCTACACCTTCTATTTTGAAAGCCTTAAGTGAATGTCTAGAACGTGGCGAGATCCATTTAAAGTATCAGCAACTCTATGATAAAGAAGATACGCGTTTATATACCTATGAAGTGACCAGTGGCTTTATTTTTGAGAATAAATGGCAAGATATCTCTAGCCTTTTAGAACTTCATGAAGATGATGAACTGTCCATTAAACTGGATCGCTGGATTCTGGTTGAGGCCAGTAAACAGCTACACAACTTTATTACCCAGTATCCTGATGCAAGCTTAATTGTCAATTTGAACCGTGCCGTGCTATTTAAAGACCGCACCTTCCCGGAATTTATTTCCAAGCTGATTACGATTATTCGCAGCAAAGTGAAGCACCCGCTAATCTTGCAATTCTCAGAAGAAGATATTTTACTGAATCAGCAAGATGCACAAAAATATCTACGAGTGCTGTATGAACATGGTGCGCTGATTGCACTTCGTGATTTTGGTCAATCAATGTACAGTCCAAATTTACTGCGCGAACTGGAACTGGATGGTGTTAGCTTACATTCGAGCTTAACCAATATGCTTAATAAAGACACCGAGATTGAGCAGTTACAGGAAAAAATCACCAGTTACAACGAAATTAAGCCACTCAATATCCTGATTCGTGAATTAAATGATATGACACTTTTCGCGAATGCCTGGAACGTGGATGCCCGCTTTATTCAGGGGAATTATTTCCAGAAAAAACTCGATCATTTGATTGATGTACAAGATCACTAAGATCTTGTACAAGCCTGCGCATTTAGGAAATCGAATGATAATTTTTTAAATTGCAGGCACAAAAAAACGGGCTTAAAGCCCGTTTTTTCATTTTGGGTATTAACGTTTAACAGAACGTGACATACCAGCAAAACGTTGTTTGAACTTGTCGATACGACCGCCAGTGTCAACGTTCTTTTGCTTACCAGTGTAGAATGGGTGGCAAGCTGAACATACGTCTAGATAAAGAGTTTCTTTACCAAGAGCTGAACGAGTTTCGATTACGTTACCACATGAACAAGTAGCAACTAAAGTTTCATATTTTGGGTGAATATCGGCGCGCATCGTCGATTACTCCATTAGATTCAAGAAGGTTTAGCTGTCATCGCTATTGATCACTCTCAAATGAGGAAGCAGGAACATCGTTCATGCAGATCAACACCACAACAGACCATTCTTTTGGCCCACCGAGACGGATACCGTCAGAGCTAAGCACAACAAGTGGGCGTCATTATACGTGAAACGAATTCAATATGCGAATTATTCTTCAGCTTCTGATCCAGCCTCTTTGGCCCACAGATTGGCAATAATCCCGCAGACCATCAACTGAATCTGATGGAAAATCATGATCGGCAGGACAATCATGCCCAGCGGCTGGCCAATAAATAAAATTTGCGCCATCGGTACTCCACTGGCCAGGGTTTTTTTAGAACCACAAAAGAATGCCGTTTTCTGGTCAGCGCGGCTGAAGCCCAGCCAGCGTGGAATATAAAGTGATAATAACATCACAATGGTGAGTAACACCGAGCAAGCCAGCAATAGCAGCAACAAGGTACTCAGGCTCACTTCATTCCACAGACCAGCCACTACGGCGCTACTAAAAGCGCCATACACCACCAGTAAAATCGAGCCTTGATCGAAGACCTTGACGATTTTTGGCATTTTCATCATTTGTGGATAGATCCATGGACGCAGAATCTGTCCTAAAATAAACGGCACCAAGAGCAGCAGTGTAATCTGGATAATCGATGAAGTCGGATCAAAACCATGATCAGATTGACCGAGAATAAAAAATGCCACCAATAATGGGGTAATAAACATACCGATCAAATTGGAAAAAGAGGCGCTACATACCGCCCCGGCGACATTGCCATGAGCCACCGAAGTAAATGCGATCGAGGACTGCACAGTGGATGGCAGGAAACACATAAACAGGAAACCCCAATATAGTTCCTGTCCGAGCATCGGTAATAAAATCGGCTTGGCCAAAAGCCCGAGAATTGGAAACAAAGCAAAAGTTAGCGCAAAAACCACAGTATGCAATTTCCAGTGCATAATGCCTTGCACTACGGCTTCACGAGACAGTTTGGCGCCGTGCAGGAAAAACAGGATGGCAATCGCTCCTGTCGTCACCCAGCCAAAGATTTCAGCCGCTTGCCCCGAAACTGGCAGCACACTGGCCAGCAAAACCATCACAAACAACAGTATCGTAAACCGATCCAATGCCAAGAACTTAAGCATATCCCTATAATCCCTCAGATTTTATTATTTGATATAAAAATGCCCGGCTATCTTAACAGATGCCGGGCCCATGCTACGCATTCAGCTTGATGTAATATTTTCATCTATACATGAATGCATTTCATATATCTCGCCACATCACACTTAGTTATTACGTGCATTGTTGTCTTGCTGAATCAGCTCGATCTTGTAGCCATCTGGATCTTCAACAAATGCAATTACAGTCACGCCACCTTTCATTGGGCCAGCTTCACGCACCACATTACCGCCACGCGCTTTAATCTCTTCACACGCCTTATAAGCATCATCGACTGCAATTGCGATATGACCATAAGCATTACCCAGTTCATAGCTGTCTGTATCCCAGTTATGCGTCAATTCCAGTACGGTGTGATTTTCTTCATCGCCATAACCGACAAAAGCCAAGGTAAAACGGCCTTCTTCGTAATCACGCTTACGAAGCAAAGTCATGCCAAGTACTTCAGTATAGAACTTAAGAGATTGTTCTAAATTGCCTACACGTAACATGGTATGCAGCATGCGCATATTAATCATCCTTCTGTACAAATTGTTGTTGGTGTTCACCGAGCAGTTTTGCGACCCAAACCACCAGAATCAGAATGGGAATTCCAATTAAAGTGGTCATCAGGAAGAAATTCGGATAACCGATATTGGTCACTATAGTACCCGAATATCCGCCTAAAATCTTAGGGGTCAGGGTCATGAGTGAGCTGAAAATCGCATATTGAACCGCGGTAAATGACACACTGGTCAGGCTCGACAAGAAGGCAATAAATGCAGCACCAGCCAGCCCGGCAGCCAGATTATCGACAATAATGGCAAAATAAAGCCACTTGTCGCTATAAGGTTTAATCACTTTACCACTGACTTCGACCGCATCTGAACTGTTGCCATCCACCACTGTTAAGGGCTGAATATCGACATCCAGATCCTGGGTATTGGCCAAGTGATCATTGACTTGAAACACATGTGTTGTTTGCTGTAGTGCCTGATCATCTTGCATCAAGACGGCACTGATAATATGTGCAGGTAACTGAATCAGTTGTTGTGCAGGAATCGCGGCAGTAAATACGCCTTCACTTTCCAGTTTAGCCTCAATATTTTGATCATTGATTTGCAAAACAATCTTTTGATTCTCTTGCAGTGCTTCACCGACATATTGGCCGCGCACCACAATGGTCTTGTCCTGCTCAGCTGCGGTGAGAGTATTGTCACTGGTGATCGGCAGGATCTGTAACTGAGTGCTGCCCTGTTGTGCAGTCAAATATGGCATATTGACCTGCACTGGTGCTTGATTGGTATTATCTGTATTAAGATAAGCGGCTGTCACTTGCAGCTGTTTACTCTGCGCCAGTATAGCGCTTGGTATACTCAGCTTCCAGTAACCTACTTCATCGGTCTCTGCCTGATAAACCTGATTACCGGCTTTAACTTCCACAGCTGCCAGTTTTTCACCAGACTTGACCAGGCCGATAAAAATCAGGTTGGTAGAACAGGCCAGTACGGCACCGACAAACATCAGTTTCATGATGTTCATCTTCTGGGCCAAGAGCCCGCCAAGGAAACCACCGACTAAAGAGAAAATCACCCCATAGACTTTAACGGCCTCGGCAATCTGTTCTTTACTGAAATTCAGGTCCTGATAGAACACATTGGAAATGACGCCGGCAATAATATCGGAAACCCGATAAAAACCGATCAGCAATAACAACACCAATGCCAGTTTCAAGCCATAACGTTTAAAGAAATCTGCAACCGGATTGACCCAGGTTTCATAGGCCATTTGCTTGTTAACCGCACCCATTTTTACCAAGCTTGCACCAATCGCAAAGGCCACTGCACCCGAGCCAACAAAGCGCAAAGCTTCAAAACAGAACAAGGCAAAGGTATCTTGAATGGCGAATTGTTCGGTGATGCTGGCCACCAGATTGCCCGAATAGATATAGCTCAAGACAAAACTGATCACCGCCACAAAAAATACGGCGACTAAACGGAAATAATCACTGCGCACATAGTGTTTTCGCACACGGTCAACCTGCGGCTCCCGAATGGACAGTGTGGTGATAATACCGACCAGCATGACAGCAGCCATCGCCAGATAGGTCCATTTCCAGGCATCATAGATATAGTTGCCTTTCGCAGTTCCCAAATAGGCCGCCAGAAACAAGGCACCAGCACCGGCCACAATCATCCCGATCCGGTAACCTGCATTATAGGTGGAAGCCAATACGGTCTGCATCTGGGTTTCCGCCAGCTCAATCCGGTAGGCATCAATCACAATATCCTGCGTTGCTGCGGAGAAACCAAGCAGGACAGCACCGAGCGCCATTTGCTGTAAATGTGTGGCACCCAAAGCCGGATCAGAAAAGGCCATAATGGAAATGGCACAGACAATCAGAATCTGCGCAATCAGCAACCATGCACGACGACGTCCCAGAGCCTTGGTCAGAAAAGGGACAGGAAGTTCATCAATGAGCGGTGCCCAGACGAATTTAAACGAATAGCCCAATGCGGCCCAGCTAAAGAAAGTTACTGCACTTTTGCTGATTCCGGCCTCACCTAACCATAAAGACAGACTGGAAAAAATCAGAAGAATCGGCACACCAGCCGAAAATCCCAAGAACAGCATGATCAATGCACGTCGATCTAAAAATGCTGTAAATGCGGATTTCCAACCCGTCGTTTGTGTTGTCATTGCTTTATTATTTTCCGCAGAAAAACCAATTGCTGCTATTCAATCCTGTAATAGCGTATCTTTCAACAAGATTTATATATTTATCACATTTCCGGTTTTTTATTTTCTGGCAAAAGCGACATGTTGGCTTGAATTTTTCAAGTAAATCTGTATACCTTAACTCTCATCAACGTAATATTTCGTTTTGGATTTTCAACAGTGACCCAGAGACTCGATCAAATTAATTCTTCTATTGCCAGCAACACCAGCACAACTCCACAAAAGATCCGCTCAGATTTACTTATCTCTGCATTTGAACAAAGCGAAATTAAAAATACTCTGGACCATACCCGGTTAACATCCACCCAGCTGACGCACATTCCAAACTTAGAAAAAATTCCTGCGTCAACCAAACGGATCAAGCCCCTGAATAACTTTTTGGGCCAAGATCGCGCACGCGCCTCAGTTGAGGCCGGGATTGCCCTGCCTTATTCCGGCTATAACATTTTTGCTGTGGGTACCGCAGGACTCGGAAAACGCACCATGGTGAAGCGTTTGCTGCAACAGCACGCCAAAACTATGGAAACCCCGAATGACTGGGTGTTCGTCAATAACTTTCAGAACCAGCGTCAGCCGATTGCGCTAGAACTGCCCTCAGGTCAAGGGCCGAAATTCCAGGCCATGTTGAATCAAAGCTGGCAAACGATCCTCAAGCAGCTTGAGCGCCGTTTTACTGCAGAGACCTATCATAACCGCATTGAAATGATTCGCCAGGAAACGGGTGATGAACAGCAGCAGGCACTGATCGAACTGACCAAAGAAGGCGCAGAACTGGATCTGAAGCTGATCTCGCGACATGATGAGCACTGTTTTGTCCCTGTGCATCTGATTGATGACAAATTGCAGGAAATGTCTCAGGAAGATCTGAATGCATTAAGCAACAAAGATCGTGCCGAACTAGCCTCTAACATGCGCTATATGGACAAGAAACTGGAACGTTTGGGTTTACACCTAGGTGACCTGGAAGATGATGCACGCGATCGCGTACAGATCCTGAACCGTGATATCGCCAAGCAGGTCGTCTTGCCGCGAGTCGAACAGATTCTAGCGAAATTCAAACATGTGGAAGGTCTGGAACATTATCTGAAATATTATGCCGAAGACATCATCAACAATGTCGAAATTGTGCTGGAACAGGAAGAAGATGACTTCACTCCGGCACTATTCAGCCGCGTTCCGGCACGTTATCAGGCAAATGTAATTATTACCCATAAGCAGAACAGTGGTGCACCGGTGATCTTTGAAGATTTTCCAACGCATTACAACCTTTTGGGTCATGTGGAACAACTGACCCAAAATGGCACGATTACCACCGACTTCACCCTGATTCGTCCAGGTACCTTGCACAAGGCTAACGGTGGCTTCCTGATGCTGGAAGCGGAACAATTGCTGGAACAGCCGTATGCATGGCAAGGCTTGAAGCGCGCGCTTAAATCGGGGCATTTAAAACTGTCTTCACTTGAGCATATGATCACGCTGACCGGCAGTATTTCGATTGAACCTGCCTCAATTCCCCTGAATATCAAGGTCATCTTGCTGGCTGAGCCTGAAATCTATTATGAAATTTTAGAGCTTGAACCAGAGCTAGGCAGCATCTTTAAAATCCGTGCCGATTTCACCGATACATTACAACGTAATGACAATAACGAGCAGGCTTATATGCAGCTGATTGCCGACTATGTGCAATCGGATAAATTATTGCCTTTTGACCGTTCTGCTTTAGCCGCCTTGCTCACAGATTCCAGCCGTCAAGCCGAAGATCAAAGTTCATTGTCATTACATGCTCTGACGCTGGGCGATCTGATCCGTGAAGCACATCATCATGCCTTCCAGGCCGGTGACAAGATGGTTTCAGAAAAACATATCAACACCGCACTGGATCACCGTAAATATCGTCTCGGCTATTTACGTGAACTGTATTGGCAAGATCTGACTCGTGGTACTCAACTGATCGAAACCCGCGGCCATCGTCTGGGCCAAATCAATGCCCTGTCCGTCATTCATTATGCTGATGTCGAATTTGGTCTGCCTTCACGACTGACTGCTTCGGTGTATCAAGGTGGCGGTGATATTCTGGATATCGAACGCAGTGTGGAACTTGGTGGCTCTTTGCATGCCAAAGGCGTGTTACTGATGTCATCCTTCCTGAAAGCGCATTTTGGTCGTGAACAGACCTTACACTTCTCTGCTGCACTGGCCTTTGAACAAAGTTATGGTCAGGTCGATGGTGACAGTGCCACTGTTGCGGAACTTTCTGCCTTACTGTCGGCCATCAGCCAGTTACCGATTGATCAGTCATGGGCCATTACCGGTTCCATGAACCAGCTGGGACAAGTACAGCCGGTAGGTGGTGTGAATGCCAAAATTGAAGGTTTCTTTGATGCTTGCAAGTTACAAGGTCTGACCGGAAAACAAGGTGTGATTATCCCGCGTCAAAATATGCAGCATCTGATGCTGCGTAAAGATGTCACCATTGCTGTGGAAGAAGGTCAGTTCCATATTCACGCGATTGATACCATTGATCAGGCGCTGGAAATCCTGATGGCGCGTCCTGTCGGTACCTTGGATAAAAAAGGTCGCTATAGCAAAAATTCAATCTATGCCGCAGTGATGGCACAGCTGGATTATTGGCAAGCGATTGAAGATGGTGCCGAACTGGTCGAAGTACCCAAGAAAAAGAAAAAAAAGAAGAAGAAAGACAAGAAGCAAATCGTCGAGCCACAAACTGAAGTTGAAGCTGATGTTTCGACAGTTGAACAGCCGGATGCAGCGACAGAGGATTAACTCTGACCTTGACCTAAGCAAAAGTAGAGATAAAAAAAAGCGCTTCTCAATGAAGCGCTTTTTCACATCTGAACTTAATTTAATACAAAATTAAGCATCAGCTGCCGGGCTATACTGTTCAACTAAAGGCTTTAATTCACCTTTTTGGAACATGTCGAGCATGATATCACTACCACCGATCAACTCACCATTGATCCAAAGCTGTGGAAATGTCGGCCAGTTGGCGATTTGTGGTAACATCGCGCGAATGTCCTGGTTTTCCAGAATGTTTACATAAGCAAACGGACGACCAATTTGACTGAGTGCTTCTACTGCACGTGCAGAAAAACCACATTGTGGAAATTGCGGTGTGCCTTTCATGTAAAGAAGTACTGCGTGTTTTGCAATTTGGTCACGAATTAACGCTTCGGTATCGCGTGCTTGTTCAGTCATTGATAAATCCTCAACTCATCTGTCTCGCATTATACCCAAATCCAGGCAAAACAGTATGTCTAAAGCAATAATTCCAATTTTATTTACAATTACCCTTTAAATCTGAGCGGGTTTTTGCTTATATAAGTTTTTCTTTCCACCTAACAGTTAAGAGTTAGTCATGAATAATATTACCCTCGCACCGGTACAAACTGATCAACCGTCTCATTTGATGCCTGTTTTTGGCCGTCAACCGATCAGCTTTGTCCGAGGACGAGGTGCATATCTTTATACCGAAGATGGTACAGAGTATTTAGATGCATTAACCGGAATTGCGGTATGCGGTTTGGGCCATGCGCATCCAGTCATTGCCGAAGCGATTGCTGAACAGGCAGCGACCCTGATTCATACCAGCAACCTGTTTGAAGTGCCTTGGCAAACCGCTGCCGCACAGAAACTGGCTGAAGTTGCAGGTATGGAAGAAGTATTTTTCTCCAACAGTGGCGCAGAATCAAATGAAGGTGCAATCAAAATTGCACGTAAATTTGGTCATATGCAAGGCATTGCCTCGCCTAAAATCATTGTTGCCGACCAGTCTTTCCATGGTCGTACTATGGCCACCTTATCTGCTACAGGCAATAAAAAAGTGCAGGAAGGCTTTGGCCCACTGGTTGAAGGTTTTGTCCGTGTACCTTTTGGTGATATCGAAGCGATTGAAGAAGCGGCAATCAATCACCCGGATATCGTAGCGATTTTGGTTGAGCCTATTCAGGGTGAAGGCGGTGTGAATACCGCACCTCAAGGTTTCAGCTATTTAGAAGAAATCCGTCATATCTGTAACCAGCACAACTGGCTGATGATGCTGGACGAAGTACAAACTGGTAATGGCCGTACCGGTAAATATTTTGCTTACCAGCACACCAATATTATTCCGGATGTACTGACCACAGCCAAAGGCTTAGGAAACGGTTTCCCGATTGGTGCAGTGATGACCCAAGGTCGTGGTGTCGGCGTATTAACTGCTGGAAATCACGGTTCTACCTATAGCGGTACAGCACTGGGTTCGCGTGTGGTCTATACCATTCTCGATATTATGCAAAAAGAAAATATCGTCGCGAATGCTGCTGAAAAAGGTGCTTATATCGTTGACCAGCTACGCAACAAACTGGCAGATCAAAATGTCATCGTACGTGGTTTTGGTCTGATGATCGGGATTGAATTACCAAAAGAATGCGGTGATCTGGTTGCGATTGCACGCGATGAATACAAGATGATTATCAATGTCACTGCAGGCAATGTCGTTCGTCTGTTACCTACCCTGAATATTACCCAGGAGCAGGCAGACCAGTTGATCGAACGTCTGGTAAAAATGATCAAAGCTTATTTGGCATAAAGTCCTAGCCTAAAAATTAAAAAAGCCGCTCTAAAGCGGCTTTTTTATTATTCTGCATTCTATGATGCGTTTTGTAACATACGTCCGCCAGAGATCTGGCTAAAATATTGTTTCAAGGTATCAAGACAACGAAGAATTTTTGTCGGTTGTTGTTCACGTTTCGGAATAACCGCATACAGTGTAATCGGTGGCAGTCTCCATTCAGGCAGAACTTCAACTAAAGTACCGTTAAGCAAATCCTTTTTAGCATCAAGATATAAAACCTTGGCAATCCCATTGCCCTGCAAGCACATCGATTTCGCAACCAAACCGTTATTGGTACTGAAACGGGATTTCAGTTCAAATTCGGCTTTTTCTGCAGTATTTACATGTTGAAAATGGTAATACTGATGGTTTTTAAGCTGTTTCAAAGGTAAGACCTCATGATTTTTAAGGTCATCAGGTCTCGAAATAATAGTGCTTTGATTAATATAACTCGGTGTCGCCACCAGAATTTGCTCAATCTGTATCAATGGCACAACCTGAAGATTATGCTCATCATTTTTCTGTTCAAATCTTAGGGCGATATCAACCCGCCCATCCAACAAATCAACCTCATGATTGTTTGTTTCTAAATGTACTGCCAAGCCACGATGTGCAGCCATCCAATGAGAAAGTGCAGGAATCACATGATTCGCGCATAATTCTGGCAAAGAAACGATACGCAGCTCACCCACAAGATCATCACGTAATTCATTGATCCGGACTTTACCGCGTTCAGCAGCAGATAACATTTCTTGACAGCTATGGAAAAAAGCTTGTCCCGCTTCGGTCAGACTTAATTTTCTCGTCGAACGATTTAGAAGTACGACTTCCATATCGTGTTCTAACGAGCGAATTTGTTGACTGACGGCGCTGGTTGTAATCCCTAATTCACGGGCAGCACCGCTAAACGAGTTCTTCTCCACAACGCAAGCAAAGACACCCATTGCTCGAAGTTGATCTAACATAAATTTCCCTCTAAACTTATGAGGTGCTTCATCATTTGATAAAAGCAACTTATTGTATTATACGGTGAAATTTACACTTTGCATTATTTATTTAATTGTTTGGTAAAACTGCAGTAGGATTAATAGGTTTGCCGTCTAAGCGCACCTGAAACTCTAGCATGGTACGGTTTGTACCAGTCGATCCCATTTCTGCAATTTTTTGACCAGCCGTTACATTTTGGCCACTTTTCACATTCAATTTACTGTTATGTGCATAAGCGGTGATATAGCCATTGATATGCTTTACCAACACCAGATTGCCATATTCTTTCAGGCCATCAGCGGCATACACCACCTGCCCGTCTGCTGCTGCAAATACCGGATCACCGACATTGCCACTATAGCGGGTGCCCTTGATATTAGAAGCTAAATTGTATTGCTGAAGAATCGCGCCATTCGATGGTTTAACCCAACGTAGACCTGCTGCAGTAGATACTGTTACAGGTGCAGATGTACTGACGCGTGGTGTGGTTTGTACTGTCGTTGCTGGTGTAACCGGTGCCGGTGTAGGCACTGCAATCGTTTGACGCTGGATTGGCGCTGCCTGAGTCACTGCCTGGGTACTGGTGCTACGGCGCGCAGTATTGGTTTTCAGGCGGATCGATTGTCCGACATAAATCCGGTAAGGCGCACTGATATCATTCATCTCGGCGACACTGATATAGTTCAGTCCATAACGTGCTGCAATCCCACTCAATGTATCTCCTGAACGCACCGTATAGAAATCAGGAGCTGTTGCATAACGCGTTGCATTATTCACCTGGGGTTTGGTGGCACAACCGGTAATTACTCCTGTAGAAATAACAACGGTCGATAAAACGAGGGTTTTAATCAGGGTTGCAGGCGAAGCTACGACACATTTCGGTAACACCAAGAACATTATCTTCCTCTCTAATGCTATACGGTTGCAAAATTCCGTTAAGATTAGCAAAGTTTTACGGCAATATACTTGCAATCGCGAGTTTTTCACAAAGTTATAACACTAAGGACGCATTTTCTGCCAATTGTGTTTGTAAATTCCGCAGACTCTCATAATTGGTAGCATCCATCTGAATCGGGGTAATACTGACATAGCCATTGGCGACCGCAGAGAAGTCCGAATCAATTTCGTTAAATCCTGGCTTAGGGTCTGCGACTGCTTCTCCTGAGAGTCCAATCCAGAATACCTGACGACCACGCGGATCTATATGACTCGTCACCGGTTTAGACTGACGGCGGCGACTTTGATATGTCACTTTTTCACCCTGCAATTCAGTTACATCTGGAATATTGATATTAAAAATATGTCGCTCAGGCAGAACAGGCAAACCACGAGCAATAAAATCATGCACCCATTCGGCGGCCAACTGATAATCCTGAGGCTGCTGATAGCCACGTACATTCGGCCCACTCAGTGATACGGCAATCGCAGGATGTTTAGTTAAACGACCTTCAAAGGCCGCCCCGACTGTACCGGAATACAAGATATCATCTCCCAGATTTGCGCCGCTATTTATCCCGCTAACCACTAGGTCAAATTCAAAATCAAATAGCCCGTTCATAGCCAAGTAAACGCAATCTGCCGGCGTCCCATTAACCGCCCAGACATCAGGAGAAATCTGGATTGGGCGTAAAGGGCGGTCCAAAGTTAAGGCACTAGAAAAGCCACTGCGTTCACTTTCCGGTGCCACAATCACCACTCGCCCCAAAGGCTTTAGCGCTTGCGCCAAAGCCTGAATACCGGGTGCAAACACCCCATCATCATTTGAAACTAAAATATTCACTAAAAAATCTCGTTACGCTAAAAAATGACTGACTAGGACATTTCATTGTATTAGTGCAGGAATTATATATATTTATTGCTCGACATCCATCTTTATAATATGTGGCTCAAGATGATTAAAAAATTCTCTTTACTTAGCGCTCTCACTTTAAGCTTGGCAGCATTTATTTCCCCTTCAGTCATGGCAAACGATCTGACTGTTGAAGAAAACAATACCATTGTAAAAGAAGATATTGCATCAGCACAGGTTATGGCTGAAGTTTGCCCGGCAATCATTGGTCAAAATCCAAAATTTAACAGCACCGTTGAACAATTGATCCAGTCTTATCTTGCAGACTACTCAGATAAAGGCATGAGCTATCAAAAGCTACAGGCAAACAGTGAATATAAATCTTTACTTGAAGAAGCACGTCAGGGTGCAAAGCAAACCAGCTCAGACGAGCAGAAAACTGTCTGTGAAGAAATGCTGAACTACCAAGGCTAAGCCAGCTAAATTTTCAAATAAGACGGTGTAAACATCGTCTTATTTTCTCTTACAGATTTATTCATAATTCTACAGCTTCGCTACATTTTCCCACTTTTCAATTTCAAAAATAAGTTTAAGCTAGGCAAATTATTGTTCTAAATCCATTTTTTGAGTTTTCAATGAAAAATCCAATATTCCAAGCTTTAACATTCTGCGCAATTTCTGCCGCCACTCTTTTGGGAACTTCTGCATTTGCAGCCGATGAAAACATTAATGTTACCCCAACTCAGCAAGTGACCAAACAGGAACTGGCAGCCATTTATGTTCTTTCAGAAATCTGTCCAAGCATGGTCAAAGACAAGTCACAGTTTAATCAGGGTTATACCAAGCTGGTGACTGAGTATATGCCGGGCCAGCGTAATCCGGTTGAAAGCTTAAACCAGATGGCTAAACAGAACGATTTCCGCAATATTCTGGCCGAAGCACAATCGGATGCCAAGAAAGCCGGCAAGAAAAAAAATCAGGTGATTTGTAATGAATTAACCACCTATAACAATTAAGCTGCTTTTCTGCCGATAACTTACAATACTTTTGAAATAAGACCGGGTTTCCCATAGAAGTCAGCCTAGCTTTGTCCTAAAATGCTAGGCTCTTCGTGCTTACATCAAGATATAGGAACCCACTAGAAATGACCCAAAAAACTGCCCTTGCTGCATTATTATTAGTTCCTAGTTTTAGCTTTGCAGCAACTGTCCTATCTGCACCACCAGAATTGAATAATAAATCCTACGTGCTAATGGACTACGAGACAGGGCAACTTCTCGCTTCAAAAAATGAAAATGAAAAATTAGCCCCTGCTTCAATGACCAAGATGATGACCAGCTACATCATCGAACAAAAACTATTGAGCGGTGAACTCACTGAAGATGAACAAGTGCGCATGAACGAGTCAGCATGGTGTCGCGGCAGTAGCGCGGAATCATGTATGTATGTACCTTTAAATGGTACGGCAACTGCACTTGAAATGCTTCGCGGGATTATTATTCAATCAGGGAATGATGCATCGAAAGCCATGGCTGAACATATTGCAGGGAACGAGGGTACCTTTGCACATATGATGAACCAGGAAGCTAAACGTATTGGCATGACCAATACCAGCTTTATCAATTCAACCGGTATGCCGGCTGAAGGTCATTATTCAACTGCCAAAGATATGGCAACGCTGGCACAACACATCATTAAAGACAGTTCTAAGTATTATCCGATTTATGCGGAAAAAGAATTTACCTTTAATGGCATCAAGCAAGGTAACCGTAATGCCCTGCTATATACTGATCCGAGTGTAGATGGTTTAAAAACTGGCCATACTGATGAAGCTGGTTATTGTTTGACCACCTCTTCAAAACGTGGACCTACACGTTTGATTTCAGTGATTTTTGGTGCACCAACCATGCAGGAACGTGCGACACAAACACGTGAATTGCTGGCTTGGGGTTATGCAAACTTCGAAACCAAAAATGTTCAACCGGCTAAACAGGTACTTGCCAAAGCCAAAGTTTGGTTTGGTAAGGAAGATGAAGTTCAGATCGGTCTTGCTGAAAACTTTAACGTGACCATGCCAAAAGGTCAGGCTAATGCGATTAAAACCCAGCTGGTGGTTCAGCCTAAACTGACTGCACCTTTACAGCCTGGTCAGGTCGTAGGTAAATACGTAGCGACTCTGGATGGTAAAGTAATTTCAGAAAAACCGTTGGTGGCTTTAAACGCGGTTGAAGAAGCTGGTTTCTTCGCACGTATGCTCGACCACATTAAACAATTCTTCTCAAACTTGTTCTAAGTTTAAATAGACTGTTTTAATCCCTGACTAAGACCAAAGCACTCATTCAGATGGGTGCTTTTTATTTTATACTATGCACATGATCCTTAAACTTTTAATGAGCAGATCACCATGAGCCAAAACATTCGTTCTTATTTAGACACGACTCCACAAATTGATGAATCGTGTTATATCGATCCGATGGGAATCGTGGTCGGCGATGTGGTCTTGGCTGAAAATGTCTCTGTCTGGCCTTTTGCCGTGATTCGTGGTGATGTTAATTCGATCCGGATTGGTAAAAACTCGAATGTTCAGGATCATGCCATGTTGCATGTCAGTCATAAAAAAGCCGATAAACCGAATGGTTCGCCTTTGATCATTGGTGAAGATGTCACGATTGGCCATCATGTGACATTGCATGGTTGTACGATTGGTAATCGCGTATTAATCGGGATTAACAGCATTATTCTGGATGATGTCATCATTCCGGATGATGTGATGATTGGTGCAGGTACACTAGTTCCACCGGGCAAAGTTTTGGAAAGTGGTTGGCTCTATGTGGGCAGCCCTGCCAAAAAAGCGCGTCCGCTCACTGAAAAAGAAATGGCATTCTTGCCATATTCTGCACAAAATTATGTGAAAGTTTCAAATAACTATAAATAATGCTCAGTTTCGCATAAGAGATTTCATGTTAAATGAATTTCAGAACGTGTCGATGCGGTGCGTGAATCATAATCTCAGTCGGCTTTGTTGCACAAAGATTTGAAATGCAAAGCGCCCCTAATTGAGCCAAATTTAAGGCGTAACTTGGGTAAGTGGT
>NZ_JALGQY010000034.1:0-31431 GCF_022809915.1 Acinetobacter lwoffii
TGAAGTCATGCGTGCACTACGTAAAGGACAAGCATCGTCATTTTATTATGGTCAGCCTCAGGGTGAAGTGTGTCTAATCAACAGGGTTTTCGGTCTCTAAGTACTTTTTAAAGGGAACATCATCGACTCAAATCTCTATTTGCAACAGTGCCTAATTAAATCCCTTACAATTCAAATTTTTCAGCAACGACTTATCTTTGTTAAAATAGTATTAATTTATTTTTTTTAGGACAAACCTTAACAAAATTACAAATTTGTAATTTGGTTGTCATTTAGGTGTATATATCTAGGAATTAGTATATGAAGAAATTATTTTTTGGTCCAAGATATGATTAGATTCAATAATATATATATGAAGATTGTTTTAGTTATTTTTACTATAGTTTTTTCAACCAGTAGTTTTGCTGATGGGGGACTTCGTTTCTTAGAGAAAAATTTAGAAATAATTAACAATGAAAAAAGCAAAGGGTGTGAAGAGAATTAATTCAAAATTATAATGAAGCACATATAACTAGGAAAACTAAAAATTAGTTATTTTTAGTATGGTGTAACTAAGATTAATTAATTTTTTTAAATCGAATGATAAATATATTTATTGTTTTTAATTTATTCTTTACCATTTTCAAATTTTTAAATAATCCGAAAAGACTATTTTAAACTTTAGGGTTACATATGCTCCTATACATAGGCAGGAATAAATATGCAACTTAGTATATTTGCAACAATAGTACTGGAAAGATTCATGTAATAATGCTTAAAACTCTCTAATTAGTTAGGGAGGCATTGGAATTGGAGAAAAAAAGTAAAGTGCCCACTAGCAAATGTGGTTATTGGAGGAATTATCTCATCAACCCTTCTTATGTTGGTTTTATTACCAATATTGTCCCGGTGGATAAATGAAAAGAAAGCTTCTTGACCAATTATAGTAAGCAATTTTTAGCAGAAATATTGAGGCTTACTCAAGTCTCTCAGCTAATCGTAAATAGAATAAGGAAACTATTGTATGTCAGAAGATCATTCTCAGAGCCACGCGGCTGTTACTGAAGAGAATAGTAAGAAGCTAATATTTACTGTAGGTTTGACCACTACGTTTTAATCGTAGAAATTATAACCGTTTTTATTACTCAAAGTTTAACTTTTGTGATTATCTAAAAACACATAGCGGTCGAATGGCCATATTAACTGACTTAAAATCAGTCGCATACTTTAATGTAGCGGTTCTGATAGCACAAAAGTTCGCAGCATGAAAACGGAACCGGCATAATTGATTTATAGTGAACCCATACACTAAGCATAATGATTTAGAGGACGATAATCCCAATGAAAAAATTCCTTTTAGGAGCTGTTGCCGCATCTGTTTTGGCCTTTTCAGGTAGTGCTATGGCCAATTTTGTGGCAGGTCAGGACTATCAGGTGGTTGCAAAACCAGTTAAAGTCGAAAAACCGGGCAAAATTGAGGTACGTGAATTCTTCTGGTATGGCTGTGGTCACTGTTTCACGTTGGAACCGCATATGCAGGACTGGTTGAAAAAATTACCCAAAGATATCCGTTTTGTACGTACACCTGCTGCAATGAACCCGCTTTGGGAACAGGCTGCACGTGCTTATTATGTTTCAGAAGCCCTGGGTGTGCGTCAAAAAGCACATTTACAGTTATTCCATGATATTCATGACAAGCAGCGTCCAATTTTAGAACAGGCACAATTGGCCAAGTTCTATACCCGTTATGGTATTTCTGAAGAGAAATTTAACACGACTTATAAATCATTCCCGATTTCGTCAAAAATTGCTCAGGCAAAAAATTTGACTGCTCAATATCAGTTAAGCGGTGTACCAGCGGTGACCGTGAATGGTAAATATATTGTGCAGGGCAATGATGCCAAAGTAATTCAGGTGGTGAATTACCTGATTGAAAAAGAGCGTAAAGCCAAATAAGACGCGATTGAATATCTCTAAAAAAAACCTGCATCGAATCTGCAGGTTTTTTATTTAAACTGGAGGAATGGTTATTTACGTACTAACTGCCGGATCTGGTGTTTCTATCGGCGGGCGATACCAGTGTAAGATTCCTAGGAGTAAGAGCTGCATCTGCAACACGCTTTGCGCTTTAAAGGCATGGGATTGAATATGAATCGTGGATTGTATCTTTACCCGTTCATACCCGATATCTTCATTCAGAAAATGAATTTTCCTTTCTATTTCAAAACGCAGCACTGCCGAGGCGCCCCGACGCTCTACAACAAACAAATTCTAATCTAAGATTTACATAAATAGACTGATAAAGTTTAAAAGGAATAAATATTAATTTAAACAACATGGAAATTCTTGTTAATTTCAACAGAAATATGAACGATCTCTTCATGAATTGACAAAGCTTTACGAACTACCTCTGCTGTTAAGGAGTCATTAACTGTATTTAGGGATAAAATACATGAAAATTTACTTCTACCTACTTTCCAGACATGCAGATCAGTAATCGTAATTTGGTTATCTAATTCCTCTACAACTTCCTGAATCTCCTTTACTACAGGATGTTCCATCTCTGCATCAAGCAATGTTTTACCTGTTTCTCTAATCAATCCCCAAGACCATTGTGCTACAAGCACTGCACCTACGATCCCTAGAATTGCATCTAAAAAATCCCATCCAAAATACTTCCCTGCGAAAAGTGCAATAATCGCTAATACAGAAGTTACTGCATCTGCTACTACATGAAGAAAAGCGGCTTTCTGGTTTAAGTCATGGTCATCATGAGAGTGATGATGATCGTGGTGGTGGTCATGGTCATCATGAGAGTGATGATGGTGGTGGTGACCATTTTCACGTAGTAACCAGGCACAAATAAAATTAACGATCAAGCCAACAATCGCAATTGAAATTGCCTCGTTGTAGTGAATATTCACAGGATTGAATAAACGTTCTATCGATTGAACACCCATGAATACAGCAACAACCATCAATAAAATGGCACTCGAATATCCAGCTAAGATTTCTATCTTCCATGTACCGAAACAGAATCTCTGATCACGAGCATATTTTCGAGCCATTTTATAGGCAAAATAAGCTAAGCCCAATGCCAACATATGAGAACTCATATGCCATCCATCAGCCAATAAAGCCATGGAATTAAAGAACCATCCTCCAAAAATTTCAAACACCATCATTACACCAGTGAGGATGGTTGCGATTAAAATTTTCTTTTGTGCTAAAGGATTTCCTTCGTCAAATTGATGCGAATGGTCACTTTTAACATTATTTAGATATTGCATTTTATTGCACCACAATTAATACTCCCCCATAGTATATGTTCTTGAGGTTGAATAGTATGTCTCACTTAAATCAGAACAAAAAAATTTTAAATCGGATTAGACGAATTCAAGGTCAAACTAATGCCCTTGAACAGAATATTTTAAATTCTGAAAATTCTTGTATTGAGGTATTACAGCAAGTTGCAGCAATTAAAGGTGCGATAAATGGCTTAATGAATGAGTTAATAGAACTTCATCTTAGAGAACATGTACTCGGTGATACTGAGGAAATAAAGGAAAAAGAACTGAATGAATTTTTAGCTTTAGTTAAACGCTACTTATAACTTTAAAGCACAGTCTTTTAAATAAAAAAACTGTGTGCGCACCTATTAATGACAGTGGTAATCACCAGTTTTACTGTTGGTATGACAACCCTGTGAGTTCGTTCCCCCAGAATGAGCATTCGCATAGGTAAATGACATGCCTATAAAGCATATTAATAAAATTCTTTTCATCTTAATCCCTCTCAAATAATTAGAATATCAACTGTATGATATTTAATAAAAGCCAACATGGCTTAGACTATTTCCAAATATATAAAGTAAAGCCAACAAAACTTTAAATGTATATAAAAAATGGTTAAATAATTGCAAGGGGGGCTTTAAAACGTTTTAATCGTAAAGCATTTCCTAGTACAAATATTGACGAGAGAGCCATTGCACCAGCAGCAAATACAGGAGAAAGTAGCAGTCCAAATTGCGGATAAAGTACACCTGCTGCAATAGGAATCAGAGCTGCATTGTAAACAAATGCCCAAAATAAATTTTCACGAATATTGGTTATAGTCGCTTTGCTTAAAGCGATAGCATTCGGCACTCCTTTCAGGTTGCCAGACATCAAAACCACATCAGCAGCTTCAATAGCTACGTCTGTACCTGTACCTATCGCTAAACCAATATCTGCTTCTGCAAGTGCAGGGGCATCATTAATGCCATCTCCAACATATGCGAGTTTACCATATTGATTTTTTAATTTTTTAACGGCCTCTATTTTACCTTCAGGTAAGACTTCTGCAATAACCTCATCAATACCTAGTTTTTTTGCAATCGCTTGAGCTGTATGACGGTTATCACCTGTAATCATGGCAACCTTTAAACCTAACTGATGTAACGCTTCAATTGCAGCAAATGTTGATTCTTTAATTGGATCTGCTACAGCAATAATGGCAGCAAGTTTCTGGTCAATCGCAACATAGAGAGGGGTTTTTCCTTCTTCTCCCAAACGATCCGAAAATTGAGAAAAAACATTAGGATTCAAACTTAGTTTTTCCATATATCGATCTGCACCAATATGAACCAAATGCTCAGAAACCTTCGCTTCTATTCCGTAGCCAGTCACTGATTTAAAATCAGCAATAGGAGACAGGATTAATTCCTTATCTATAGCTGCTTGTACAATTGCTCGAGCAATAGGGTGCTCAGACTTTGATTCAACGGCTGCCATCAGTGAAAGTACGGCATTGTATTCAAAACCTTCTAAGACATGCAGATCGGTTAAAACTGGTTTCCCTTCAGTCAGAGTCCCTGTTTTATCAACTGCAACCACTTTAGTTTCTTTGAGCAGCTGTAAAGCTTCACCTTTACGAAATAAAACCCCCATTTCAGCACCCCGCCCAGTTCCCACCATGATTGATGTAGGCGTTGCAAGTCCCATTGCACAAGGACATGCAATAATGAGTACCGCAACTGCATTAACTAAGCTAAACGTTAGGGCTGGCTCAGGGCCGAAGATAAACCAAGTAATAAAAGTTAAAAGAGAGAGACCCATTACTACAGGTACAAACCACATGGTAATTTTATCAACCAATGCCTGAATCGGCAGCTTGGAGCCTTGGGCCTGCTCTACCATTCGGATGATTTGAGAAAGCACTGATGAACTACCAACAGAGGTGGCTTTGATATTTAAGCTGCCACTTTGGTTAATTGTTCCTCCTACCACAGTAGAGCCTATCGTTTTTTCAACGGGCATAGGCTCGCCAGTAATCATGGATTCATCAATAAAACTTTGGCCGTGAATAACTTCACCATCGACAGGGATACGCTCGCCTGGTCTAATCTCTACAATCGTTCCTGTTTGAACTTCGGCAATCGGAACTTCTATCACCTGATTATTGAGCTGTATTCTGGCAACTTTAGGCTGCATTCCAACTAGATGTTGAATTGCTAAAGACGTTCGGCCTTTTGCCTTGGCTTCAAAAAATCTACCTAATAGAATTAAAGTGATAATAACCGCTGCAGCTTCATAATAAACATTGACCGTGCCTTGTGGCAGGACACTTGGAAAGAAGGTGGCAACCACTGAGTAAAGATATGCAGCGAATGTTCCTACAGACACTAAGGAATTCATGTCTGGTGCTAAGCGGAATAAACTTGGGATGCCCTTTTTGAAGAAGCGTCGGCCTGGAAAAATTAATGCTACTGTGGTCAAGAAAAATTGCATTAACCAGCTATTTTGTTGGCCAATGTTATCCATCATAAACGTATGAAAGGCCGGAATCAGGTGTGATCCCATTTCTAAAATAAAAACGGGTAGAGTCAATAAGACTGACAAAATTAAATCTTTTTTAAGTTTTTCTAATTCAATATTCTTTTTATCTTGAAAGCTTTCCGTAGTTTGATGAACTGACTTTGCTTCAAACCCTGCTTTGGTGACAGCCTGAATTAACGAGTCACGAGTGACAGATGAGCTTGCCTGAATAGTCGCTTTTTCAGTAGCCAGATTTACATGTGCTGATTCCACACCCTCAACAGATTTTAAGGCTTTTTCTACTCGACCTACACAAGAAGCACATGACATACCCTCAATCGTAAGCTCTATTGGTTGCAGCGCTTCCACTTCGTAGCCAGCTTTTTCTACAACTTTAATTAAACTAGAACGATCAAGGGGACGATGCGAATAAATGACTGCTTTTTCGGTAGCCAGATTTACATGAGCCGATTCAACACCCTCAAGAGATTTTAAGGCTTTTTCCACACGGCCTACACAAGAAGCACATGTCATCCCCTCAATCTCTAATGTTTCACTGTAGTGTGGCGTATCAGTCATTTCGGTACTCATATACGATCTCTATCATTTAGATATGCTGAGTTCTATATGCGAAGATCAGCTCGAACCAAGATTATGGGGAATTCAGGGGCTACTTTTATTGCAAGCAAGTACAGATTTTATCTGTACGATGAGGAAAATAAGAGAGAGTAAAAGTGGTAAGGAATTCCCACTGTTACTCTAACAGAGATTAAGCAGGATCAGCTGTAAATCCACGCTCACTGAGAGTGACAATGACTTTATCCTGACTCACTGTTGTGTTGATTTCAACGATACGGTTTTGTAAATCAATATCGAGTGAAGCATTCGAGTCGAGCTCTTTAATTGCGGTAGTAATGCCGCGTGCACAACCACCACAAGTCATATTAGCGATGTGAAATTTCATATGTTGCTCCTTTTTAACAAAACATTTGTTTAAAACATTAGAACAGTAACTCTAAACTTTCACCATACAACCAGCCTTTTTCTGAATCAGTTACTCGCTGTAACTTGGTCTGTTTACAACCTTACAGTTTTCTTCAGAGTATTCCAAAGAAGAGTGTTCTAATGACTACAGTAAAAGTACTTAACCAACATTAATGTGACTTTAAAATGACATTTTTGTCATCTACGATCACTCTGAAATTTATAAGATTAGTTATTTCAATCAATGGTAGTGAACTGAATAGATGAGACCGTTATGGGTTGAAGATAAGCTAAAAACCGGTGACTACCTTTATGTATAATGCCTCATGATGCGATTTTACTGTTCTGATTGTCGTAAGTTGACAGTCCAGTAGAAACTTTATTGCTCAGCTACAAAAGATAAATGCAGTAATGTTAGATTTCCTCAATTCCCTTATTTTGAAATTCTCTTATTCAATACCCACGACAGTGGTTATATAGCCTGTTGTTAATAGAATTGATAGACCTAATAACATCTCAAATAAAATGGCATGACTAAGGTGTTTAGCGAATTTAGGATGTTGAAGACGCGGGGTGAAATACCATTTGTTGAAGGCAGCTAAAAGTAGAATACTTATAACAAAAAACATTTTAACCATGAAACCATAGCCATATGCAGTATTGATTAAGGTATTAAAATCTTTAATTAAAAGAAGAGCTACACTAGCGCCACAGGCGATTAATATCCCAACAATGAAAGCAGCAATACGTCCAAATACATGCATGCGATCTTTTAAAGGTAAACCACTTATTTCCCGGCTGGTTTTCCATAACGGATATAAAGACCCCATCCATAACGACATAACTAGAATATGGATTGATAATAAAATTTGAGCAAGTAAGGTTAAATTAGCGACATGTCCGAGCTGGGAAAAACTAAAAATAATCGGGATAAGTAAAATACAAAATATTGAACTTTCAATTATAGAAAAATGACCTTTGTTCCTGTTAAGTTTAACCACCATGAGAAGAAGTAAAAGAGCAAAACTAATAGAACGAAGAACGTATATATACCCCGTCGGAGTATTAACCAATATATTAATATACGTGGGGTCCACCATACCTGTAATACCAGTATTGGCAAAACTACCAATCAGAATAAAAAATCCCAAGGTACTGGAAATTAGGCCTAATCCAGCGCCAATTGTAATATATTTAAGAATCGATTCTTTTAGTTCAAGATATTGTCTAAGTAAAAAATAGCAAAAGGCTCCACCAACGACAAAAGCTACACTTAAATATAAAATAACCTTAGTTAACCAAGTGGCCCACATCCAATATTCAGAAATCATTATTTTTGTCCATTCTAGAACAACATGCCAGCACCTCACTGACATGTTGAAAGGTAATCAATTCTTATTTAGTTGATTTGATAGTGAAACTATATTCACCATTCATGTTGTGACCATCTTTCCCCATTGTTGTCCAGACAACGGTATATTTACCTTTTTTCAGTTTCGGAAGAGCGACATCAAAGGATTTCTTTAAGTCATGAGTAACTTTATATTTTAAAGGAACATCTCTTCGCTGAGCATCCAGTAACTTAATATTCATCAACATAACCTCTGCACCAAAGTTAAGGGTCAAGTTCTTTGGTTGACTAAGGATAGATGCATTTTCCGCAGGAATCGCACTCACTAAACTCACATGAGCGAACGTAGTTGTAGTAGCCACAATCATCGTTGCAGCTACTACAACATTACGTAGAGCAGTCATTTTATTTTGAAATAATTTCATTTACGTTTCCTCTTGATTTGTTAGTTCATTAGAGATGACTTTATAAAATCTATATTTAATGAGACCACATCATCTCCTCTTATATTTCAATTATTAGTGAGAGACAGAAACAGAGCGATGACTTCAAAATTACATTTTTGTCATTTTTAAAATTTAAAATCTTTAACTATTAAAATAATCTTATTGAAAAATAATGATCATTTAACAAACAAATTATGTAGGTGGTTGATTTATGAAATGTAGTAATCATTTTGTCTAAGAAAATAGTAGCTATTTAATTTTTTATATTTTAGTTTAAATATAAACATGTTATGTTTAATTTGATCTAATATAAATTTGTGGGCTAAGCACATGACTCAAACACGTCCAAGAATGACCAAATTATTTGAACAGCTTGGTTTAGCTTCTACTGAAGAAGCAATTGCAAAATTCATAGAGAGCCATCAGCTAGCTGGAGATGTTTTTTTAACACAAGCAATTTTTTGGACTGATGCTCAACGTCATTTTTTAGAAGAAAAACTACACTCTGATGGTGAATGGACGACAGTGATTGATCAATTAAATGAGTCTTTACATGAAAATTCAGTAAAATAATTTTCCGTTAGTATTAAGGATCTACATTCTTCCCTGCATTGAATACAACTCATTCATACAGTAGTACTGTTTTGGAGATGGAATCTCTATTATATAAGTAGTAGATTCCTTACTCTGAAATTTGGATTATAAACCCTAATATTAAAAATAATCTTCTTTACCTTCTATCTAATAAATATACCAATAAGTTTAATAATTAAATTATCCACCCTTTTTTCTATAAAAAACTATTTTGATCAACTGTATTTTTTCTTTAAAGGAATAACAGTGTAAATTACATTAAGAATGTGTCTCTAACTAGCCTTGGAGTCATCTAATCATTTCATTTTTATTTTTTTAAGCACATAAAATCATAACAACTTTAATAGTTTTAAAAGATTAATATTAAATAAAATTTTTGTCATCTCAGCATAGACTATATATTTCGAGAAGATCTCAAAATTACATTTTTGTCATTTTTAAAAATAATTAATTAATAGTGCTAAAATTTTTAAGAGAGACAGAGAATAACCAAAAATTTCATCAGTTTAGTAGTCAAATTCCTAGACTCTGTTCAGTACTAAAACATAGCTTTTACTTCCAAATTATTTAAAGGAAAAAATTATGATGAAATTCAAAAACATTTTTTTGGGCTTATGTATCGCAGCCGCGTCATTGAATACATTTGCACAGCAATCCGATGAACACAAAGATCACCACCCTGAAAAAACAGCACCATCTGCAGTAACAATTAAGCAAACAGTTACCAGCACCACTGCTACAGATAAAATGGCTGCAATGGATCAACACATGAAGGCGATGCAAGCCATGCATGAGAAGATGATGGCTGCAAAAACCCCACAAGAACGTCAGAAACTTATGGCTGAGCACATGAAACTCATGCAAGGAGGTATGAGTATGATGAAACAGATGGGCAGCCAAAGCATGAATGCAAATATGGCTGACCGTCAGCAGATGATGGAAAAACGTATGGACATGATGCAATCCATGATGCAGATGATGATGGACTGTATGCCTCCGTCAGCAACTAAATAGTTACCCATGAATTAGGGGAAAGCACCATGAATCACCAACACCAAGAAAATAATTCAGTACCTAACTTCTGGTCTACACGTTATGCCATTGGTCTAATCGTGCTGGGTGGTATCGCAGCTTATTTTCTATTAACGGAACATTTAGCCCACGTTATCGGTGCTTTGCCTTATTTATTCCTTTTAGCGTGTCCACTGATGCATATTTTTATGCATGGTGGTCATGGGCATAACCACTCGCAGCAAAAAAAATCCGATATATCTGATAACAAAAAATAGCTCTTATCAGGAGATCCATCATGAATCATGCGGAATCGGCTTATGGTTTATGGACGCTGGTTATCATTAACTCAGCAGTTTTTATCATGTTCGCTTTCAGTTTTTTTAGACCTTCCACTGCGCGCGATTGGCGTACATTTGGGGCCTTTTCGGCTTTTATCATTGCTCTATTTGTCGAAATGTATGGTTTTCCTTTAATCATTTACCTGTTATCTGGTTGGCTTCAAACTCGCTTCCCTCAACTTGACTTACTTTCTCATAATGCAGGTCACTTGTGGTCAACGCTATTAGGTGAAAAAGGTGATCCACATTTTGGCATTTTGCATATCGCCAGTTACGTTTTCTTGGGCTATGGATTTTACCTGTTATCAACGTCATGGCACGTGCTGTACAACGCGCAACGTCAGCATTCTTTAGCGATCACAGGCCCTTATGCACGTATACGTCACCCACAATACGTGGCTTTTGTGATGATCTTGCTGGGTTTTTTATTGCAATGGCCAACTTTACTGACACTGATTATGTTTCCAATCCTACTCTTAATGTACAGCCGCTTGGCAATTAAGGAAGAGGCTGAAATGAGTAAACAGTTTGGCGCTGTCTATGACAGCTATGCTCAACAGACTCCGAGATTTATTCCAAAATTCGGCCATAAAACCACTTTTCCATAAGAGAATTATTTATGTCAGATCAAAAAAATCATAACCAGGACCATATGGCACAGGCTACAACAGACGTACTGAAAGACCCAGTCTGTGGTATGACCGTCACTGAAGAATCGAAATACCATGAGGAATTTAAGGGGAAAACTTACTTTTTTTGCAGTGATAAATGTCAATCAAAGTTTCATAGCAGCCCGGTGCAATATATCGCTAAACCCGCAACGACGACTGCCGATGCACATACACAGCATCATCAGACTGTTCAACACGTTAATGCGGCAAGCACAACAGGTACGACCATCTATACATGCCCAATGCATCCAGAAATCAGGCAAGATCATCCTGGAAACTGTCCTAAATGCGGAATGACACTGGAGCCACTCATTCCTGAATTAGAGGAAGATGAGAATCCGGAGTTACGTGATTTCCGCCGACGCTTCTGGTGGACACTGCCATTGACCATCATCGTGACTTTTTTGGCGATGTTTGGTCATCAAATGAACCTGTTCAATATGGCTGTTCAGAGCTGGATTGAACTGGTGTTGTCACTCCCAATTGTACTTTGGGCAGGTTGGCCATTTTTTTCCCGGGGTTGGCAATCGGTTGTGAATCGCAGCCCGAACATGTGGACGCTGATTGGTTTGGGCACTGGAGCTGCATTTATTTATAGTGTGGTCGCAACCATTGCACCGCAAATCTTCCCAGACTCATTTATTTCCATGGGTCGTGTCGCTGTTTACTTTGAAGCTTCAGCGGTCATCATTTCATTGACCCTACTGGGACAAATATTGGAGTTAAAAGCACGTTCGCAAACTTCTGCTGCAATTAAGTCACTCCTTGGGCTCGCTCCTAAAACAGCTCGCCGAATCCTGCCTGATGGAACTGAAGAAGATGTTCCTCTAACGCATGTCCATGTAGGAGATTTACTCAGAATTCGCCCAGGTGAAAAAGTGCCTGTGGATGGTGTAATCACTGAAGGAAGTAGTTCAGTGGATGAATCGATGCTGACAGGTGAACCTTTACCTATCACTAAACGTATCGGCGATAAAGTCATTGGAGCTACCCTGAATACCAATGGTTCATTGATCATGCGTTCAGAGAAAATTGGTTCAAGTACCATGTTATCCCAGATCGTACAGATGGTGGCGCAAGCTCAACGATCGAGAGCACCAATGCAACGTATGGCTGATCAGGTAGCAGGTTGGTTCGTCATGGCTGTAGTGACCATTGCCTTGCTTACCTTCTTTGGATGGGGACTATTCGGCCCAGAAGAATCAAGCTGGGTTTATGCATTAATCAATGCTGTGGCAGTACTCATTATTGCCTGTCCTTGTGCACTAGGCTTGGCAACTCCAATGTCTATCATGGTTGCGACGGGTCAAGGTGCTACTCATGGTGTGCTGTTTCGTGATGCAGCAGCCATTGAGAATCTACGCAAGATTGACACACTAATCATCGATAAAACAGGTACGTTAACTGAAGGACGCCCTGTATTCGATCGTGTAGTTGCCGCATCAGATTTTGACGAATCTGAAGTATTACGTTTAGCCGCCAGTCTTGATCAAGGCAGTGAACACCCGCTAGCCGAAGCGATTGTAAACGCAGCACACGAACGTGGCCTGTCTCTTGAAACACCAGATAATTTTGAATCGGGCTCAGGGATTGGTGTTCGAGGTCAAGTGGGCGATCGTCAGTTAGCTTTGGGCAACACAGCACTGATGGAGCAATTGGGTATCTCGGTACAATCTCTGATTCCGCAAGCCGAAGAGCTGCGTTCGGAAGGTGCAAGTGTGATGCATCTAGCCATCAATGGTGAATTGGCCGGTCTGCTTGCAGTATCCGATCCCATCAAAAAAAATACCCCAGAAGCACTTGCCACCCTGAAGGAAGCGGGTCTACGTATCGTGATGGCAACAGGAGATGGTCTCACCACTGCCCGTTCAGTCGCAGCACGTCTAGGCATTGATGAGGTACATGGCGAAGTCAAACCCGCAGATAAACTAGAACTGGTCAGCAAATTGCAGAAGGAAGGTCGCATCGTGGCTATGGCTGGTGATGGCATCAATGATGCACCAGCCTTGGCTAAAGCTGATGTCGGTATCGCTATGGGAACCGGGACTGATGTTGCAATGAATAGTGCCCAAGTTACACTGGTCAAGGGAGATTTACGAGGGATTGCTGTTGCCCGTTCACTTTCGGAAGCTACTGTCGGCAACATGAAACAGAACCTCATGTTTGCTTTCCTTTACAATGCTTTGGGTATCCCTATCGCGGCTGGCGTACTATATCCATTTACCGGTTGGTTGTTGTCACCGATGATTGCCGCCTTGGCTATGAGTTTGAGTTCAGCTTCAGTCATCACGAATGCCCTTCGCCTGCGAAATAAAAAGTTATGATAGAGAGTTCTTTTCTTCCACCAGATGTACCAGGTCTTATTGCAGCACTTGCCATCGGCCTGCTCATTGGTTTAGAACGAGGATGGCACGATCGTGAATTGCCCGAGGGCAGCCGAGTAGCAGGCCTACGTACCTTCACATTGACAGGATTGCTCGGAGGAGTGCTCGGTCATTTACAACCAAACTTCGGGCCTTGGCCGCTGGTCGCGGCCGTATTAGGGCTTTCCTTATTATTAACAGTGTCCTACGCGCGTACCGCAAAACTTTCCGGTAATCTAAGCGCTACCACGACGATCGCGATGCTGTTGACATTAGTTTTAGGTGCATATGCATCCCATGGTAATGTTACTTTAGCATTAACCGCGGCTGTAATCGTCGCTGTATTTTTGGATCTCAAGCCAACCTTACACGGTTGGCTACGCTTGATAGAGCATCGTGAATTAACCGCATCCCTGCAGTTGCTGGTACTTTCTGTCGTTATATTACCCTACTTACCCAATACGGGTCTGGGACCTTTTGCTGCATTAAATCCTTACCAGTTATGGTGGGCAGTGATCCTGATTGCCGGACTCTCTCTGGCAGGTCATTTTGCCATGCGGCTTACCGGTTCAGAAAGAGGCATATTCTGGACAGGTCTATTGGGTGGTTTGGCATCTTCTACAGCTGCAACTGTCGCACTGGCACGCTATACACGCCAGCACCCCGTCATGGTCAGTGCTGCTATTTCTGGAACATTGGCTGCCTGTGGCATCATGTTTTTTCGTATGGTTGTGCTGATAGGCGTCATTGAGCCGCCAGCATTGCTAAGCACTTTTGGTGGTGCAATGATGATTGCGGGAATCCTTCTGCTGGGTATGGCATTGTGGAGACAACGCCAAATTACCAGCGCTGAAAACAACGATCGAACAATAGAAGCAATGGCTCCTTTTGATCTTGGGACAGCATTCAGCTTCGCTGCTTTCCTGGCTGTCATGGCAGTCTTGGTCCCGGCAGCAAAACAATGGTTGGGCACCAGCGGCATCTTCGTATTATCGACTATTTCTGGGCTAGCAGACGTAGATGCTATTTTAGTCTCACTTGCCCGCCTGCATAGTACTGAAGGCTTAACAACAAATGTGGCTGCTGTCGCGCTAGGGCTGGCCACACTGAGCAACATGTTAAGCAAAGCGACAATTGCATGGATGACAGGGGGGGCACAGTTTGGCCGAGCTATCATATTTGGCTACACAATTGCCATGATAGGTGCTGGCGTAGCTCTGGCTCTCAGTTTGAGCTTTATGTAAGGTCAACTCGGGTAAATGGAAGATGTTCAAAAAATGAGTTAAAATGATTCCCCTTGCATGGATTCACTTTGAAAAACAATGGTAAAAATGATTCGACCATTGAGGGATTCAGCCTGGATGGTCGCCCCAAGCATATCAAGAATAGATTTTGTTATGGCAAGCCCTAAGCCGGTTCCTTCTTCTGTTCTTTGTCTAGACGCATCTGTTCGATAAAAACGATCAAATAATCTGGATAGTTGTTCAGGAGAGAGTTCAGGGCCTTCATTTTCAATTGAAAATATTGTGTTATCTAAATTCTGTTGAAGTTTTATCTGTATTGTAGAATTCTTGTTTCCATATTTAACTGCATTAGACAATAGGTTGCTGAGTGCGCGACGTAACATAGCAGGATCACCTTTTACATTGCCAGATCCTGTTTGTTGAAGTGTCATATTTTTTTCGGCAGCTAGAGCGTCATAGAAATCAAATAAAGCGGTAACTTCTTTAATGAGGTCAATATTCTGTAAGTTCTGTAAATTTAAGCCATGTTCTGCTTTTGCCAAGAAAAGCATATCGGACACCATTCGAGCCAAACGTTCAAATTCTTCTAAATTAGAAAATAGTATTTCTTGATAAGTACCAATATCTCGGTTACGGGCGAGACATACTTGAGTTTGGGTCATTAAATTATTAATCGGTGTTCTAATTTCATGTGCTAAATCAGATGAAAAATCGGAAAGTTTTTCTAAAGCTGACTCTAGTCTGTCCAGCATAGCATTGAAGGCGATTGCCAATGATTTTAGTTCGGTTGGTGTATGCTCAACTTCTAAACGTTCTGAAAGATGTTGAGCAGAAATTCCTTCTGCGACCTTAGCCATTTTTTGCACTGGTCTTAAACCTCTCCAGGTTGCAAACCAACCTAAAAACATTAAACAAATTGTACCAGCCAAACCAATATACAAAAGTTGACGCTTAAAATCTTTTAGAAAATGTAGATGTTCTGATGTATCGATCCCAACAATAATTCGTACAGATTGTATTTCAGAATTTCTATTTATACCTGTAGTGTAGATCATGCCACGATAGGTCTTATTTTGAACTTGCCATTTAATCCATGAATTATTTGCTGACTTGATTAAATTTTGAGTATTAATGATTGAGGATGCTGAACTAAATAAAACTTTACCTGTCGGTCGTTCTATTTGGACCATAAGATCATGGTGTCCAACTAACGCATCTCTTAAATAAAGATTAAGTTCTGGAGAATTTTTAGGATGCTGTTGGAGAAGATTCTGAATAAGCTGGATTTTACCTTCTAATTGGGTACGGTCTTGAGTTTCAAAATGATGCATTACTAATTTATTTATGAACAAACCCATAATAATTAGAATGAAAATAGTAGATAATGAGAAAATGATACCGATCCGGAAACTGATCGCTCTGAATAAATTATTATTCATCCTCTACCTCTAGTACATACCCCATTCCTCGAATATTCTGAATTAATTTGGGAGTAAAGTTACTGTCAACTTTACTTCTTAATCGTTTAATAGCGACTTCAACGACATTCGTATCACTATCAAAGTTCATATCCCAAATTTGAGATGCAATAAGTGCTCTTGGTAGAATTTCACCTCTTCTACGCATAAAAAGCTCCATAAGCGCAAATTCTTTAGCCGTCAGATCAATGCGTTGACCTGCTCGTGTTACCCGACGTTTTCTCAAATCAAGTTCTAAATCAGCAATCTTAATAATATTATTATCTTCTCTTTGTTGCCCTCGTCTAAGGAGCGTTTTTATTCGAGCTAGAAGCTCTGCAAAAGCAAAAGGCTTTACTAAATAATCATCAGCGCCTAACTCTAAACCTTTTACTCGATCTTCGATTTGATCTCGGGCGGTAAGAAAAAGAATGGGCATTGTTTTACCGCTGCTACGAATATCATTGATAATATTCCAACCATTTAGTCCAGGTAACATCACGTCTAAAATAATTAAGTCATACTCTTCAGAAAGAGCTTGATGTTTACCCGTTAACCCATCTGTAACCCAGTCCGTAATATAGCCAGCTTCGGATAAACCTTGCTTGAGATAATCACCAGTTTTTTGTTCATCTTCAACTAATAGTATTCTCATTTCCGAATCCTAAGTCATTCATTAAAACTATAATAACGTTATAAAACATCTGATCGAGATAGATTACAAAAATGTCATTTTCAAGTCACTTAGATGTTCAGTGCTTCACTTTATTGTAGTAGCAAGAAATTAACTTTTAGAGAAACTTATGAAAACTGTAGTGCGTCGTAGTCTAACAATTTTAATGTGTGCTGGAACTTTAATTGCTGGTACTCAATCTTGGGCAAAAGATGTATCAACCTCAAGTGCCACTAAAACGGTAAAAGCACAGGAACCTTGTACAAAACCTTGTAAAATGGAAAAAGATGACAAGACTCAGCAAGATCATAGTCAACATCAGTCTCCTAACTCATCTGACATGTCAAAAATGGATCATTCTATGATGAATATGGACCATTCTAAAATGGATCATTCAAAGATGAATATGCCTGGTAGCAATAAATAATTTTATAAATAGCGAGAAAGAAGTATTAAAGTTTATACTAAATATTTGCTTTATTACTTCAATCTTGACCTTTCTAAAGGTGAGATAGAATGTCAAAAAAGTTAAGTCATATACTCTTAATTGGAGTTGGTTTATTTTCATCAACTTGGGTAATGGCGGCAGTTAAAGAATATGATTTAACAATCGCTGAACAAACTGTAAATATCACAGGAAAACCAGTTGAGAGAATTACTGTAAATGGTAAATTCGTTGCACCACTTCTTGAATTTGAAGAAGGTGATGAGGCCGTTATCCGTGTTCACAATAAGTTAAAAAATCAGGACTCTTCAATCCATTGGCATGGCTTATTATTACCTGGAATTATGGATGGTGTACCTGGATTTAACAAATTTAATGGCATTGCCCCTAATAAAACTTATGAATATAAGTTTAAAGTCCGCCAAAATGGTACTTATTGGTATCATTCACATAGTAAAGGACAAGAACAAGACGGTTTATATGGTGCTTTTGTTATTTATCCTAAAGATAAAACTCCACTAACAGCTGCTGAAAAAACCGATAAAGATTACGTTGTTTTGCTTTCTGATTTTCATAATTCAACAAGTGATCAAATTATGAAAAATCTTAAAAAAGAAGCAGATTACTATCAGAACCGTCGCGAAACAGTATTCGATGTATTAAAACAAGTTAAACGTGATGGATTAAAGGCAACTTGGCAAGACCGCTCTATGTGGAATCAGATGCGGATGTTGAAAACAGATATGTCCGATGTGACTGGTTATACATTTTTAATGAATGGCAAAACACCTCAGCAAAACTGGACCGGTAACTTCAAAGCTGGTGAAAAAGTTCGCCTTCGTTTTATTAATGCTTCCGCTATGTCATTCTTTGATGTACGCATTCCAAACCTAAAAATGACTGTAGTCAGTGCTGATGGTCAACCTGTAAAGCCCGTTCCTGTAGATGAGTTCCGTATTGGTACTGCTGAAACCTATGATGTCATTGTGGAACCAAAACAAGCACATTACCAAATTGAAGCTGAATCTATTGATCGCACCGGTTTTTCAGTGGGAACATTACATGAAGAAAGCAGCCCAGCAGTCAAACAAATTGAGATGCCTAAATCTCGCCCTCGTGCTTTATTAACTATGGAAGATATGGGGATGAGCCATGACATGTCATCTATGAAAGATATGAATCACGATATGTCTTCTATGAAAGGTATGGATCATGATATGTCTTCTATGAAAGGCATGAATCACGATATGTCTTCTATGAAAGGTATGGATCATGATATGTCTTCAATGAAAGATATGAATCATGATATGTCTTCTATGAAAGGCATGAATCACGATATGTCTTCTATGAAAGGTATGGATCATGATATGTCTTCTATGAAAGGTATGGATCATGATATGCCGATGAATAGCGCTACTGTTAAGGCGGCTTCAGACAAGAATGATAATACCGTATTTGGATGGGCAAATGCTTCAACACCTGAAGGTAATAAAGCATTGCAATATAGTGATTTGCAATCGTTAGATCCTCAAAAAGACACTCGTGCAGCTGAACGTGAAATAGAGATCCGTCTTGGTGGAAACATGGAGCGTTATATTTGGACAATAAATGGTAAAAAATTTAATGAAGCCGACCCACTAGTGGTGAAGTATGGTGAACGTATTCGCTTAAAATTTGTCAATGACAGTATGATGGCTCACCCAATGCACTTACATGGCATGTTTATGCAGCTTGAGAATGGTCAGGATCCAAGCAATATGCCAAACAAACATACGGTAATTGTTCCACCTGGGAAAACGATAACCACTCTACTCACAGCTGATGAGTTAGGTGAGTGGGCTATTCATTGTCACCTGCTTTACCATATGAGTGCAGGAATGATGAATAAACTCATTGTAGCTCAAGTGGAAGATGGTAATTCTACAAAGACTGTTCCTCAGTCCCAAGTAAATGAGAAGGGAGTAAATCCACATGCACATCACTAATAATTTGTTTTCAAAAACAACTTTGATGATTGCGCTATTTGGATTATCAAATCTAACGTTCGCTAAAAATGAAACTCCTGTACAAGACAGTAATATTACAAAAAATATGAAAATTCTTTTACAGGAATCTGGAGGATTAAAGTATTCCCTTCAAGAGCGTTATCCAGAATATTATTCAATGGAAAATGCGAATATGGGGGATAAGAGTGTCCAGATTGCGCTTGAGAACTCTAACTCACCTCATGACAATCATCTTAAAGAACATGGTGGACAAATTTATCAAACGACAAAATTTGAAAATGAATGGATGGTTGATGAAGACGGTAAGGGCAACCTAGGAACAAAGTTTGAAACTTTAATTGGAACAGATGAAAATCGTCTATTTATTGAAGCCAATTCGGAAAAGTTAGAAAGTAATGATCCAAAATATGCTGTATCAGCACTTTATAGCCGTAACGTAGCCCCATTTTGGGATGCACAAGCTGGGGTAAGATATAGTGAAGATAAAAATAACAGCAGCAGCGATCGAGTGGATGGGGTTATTGGTATATTAGGTCTAGCTCCTTATTTCTTTGAAACACAAGCATATCTTTATGGCGGTGAGAATAATTTTTGGGGAGCAAGTTTTGAATTAGAACGTGATTTGCTTTTAACTCAGAAACTTATTACTCAACCTTATATCGAAGCAGATGTAATATTTAGCGATGATTCTAACTATGCTGCAAAATCAGGTTTATCAGAACTAAAAACTGGTATCAAAACCCGATATGAGATTACTAAGCGAATTAAACCTTTCATTGATGTTGCTTACCAATATGAAAAAGGACAGAAAGCCACTTCTATGCAAGAGGCAACAGAGTCTGAAAAGGGATGGAAATATGGTGCAGGCATCGAATTAGTTTTTTAAAATAGTATGATTTGGATTCATGAATGGTAGCTTCGGCTACTATTCATGAATTATTACTATTTATTTTCGAATCTGTAAAACTAAAAAAGCTTAATTTTTGGTCTATTTTTATGCAGTGGTTAAAAACATGCTTATCGCTGTTTTTATCGTTTGCTATTCTTTTAGTAGGATCGGCTGCTACTACTTCGTCTGTACATCATCGGTGTTTAATGCCATCTGAATAGATGCATGTGGCATAGCCGTCTTCATCGATTTGAATCCTAAAGTGGCCCTAATGATCCGCTTTAGCTTGCCATGATTACATTCGATCACGTTATTTTTATACTTAACCTGCCTGTGCTCAAGATCTGGTGGACATTTTCTTTCCCATTTTAACCGTGACAAAGCACCTCCATATGTGTGCTTTATCGGCACTGTTGCAAATAGGGATCTGAGTCAATGATTTTCCCTTCAAAAAAGCTTAGAGACCGAAAACTCTATTTACTAGCCAAACTTCTCCTAGAATATTACCGTTATAAAATAATGAAGCTTGTCCTTTGCGTAGAGCACGCATAACCTCAATTCCTTTAATTGTGGCATAAGCCGTTTTCATAGACTTGAATCCCAACGTAGCCTTGATGATCCGTTTGAGCTTGCCATGATCACATTCAATCACGTTATTCTTGTATTTAATCTGTCGATGGTCCAGGTCTTCAGGACACTTTCCTTCCTGTTTTAGTCGCGACAAAGCACGGCCATAGGTATGAGCCTTATCAGTGTTTATGACTCGTGGAATCTGCCATTTTTTGACATGATTCAAAATCTTACCAAGAAAACAATAAGCTGAATGGGTATTTCGTCTAGCAGAAAGATAGAAATCAAGAGTATGGCCACGTTGGTCAACTGCACGGTATAGATATGCCCATTTGCCATTCACTTTTACGTAAGTTTCATCCAGATGCCATAAATGTCGATCTGTAGGATTACGCCAATACCAACGTAAACGTTTTTCCATTTCTGGAGCATAACGCTGAACCCAGCGATAAATTGTGGTGTGATCAACATTAACTCCACGTTCAGCGAGCATTTCCTGAAGTTCACGATAGCTGATGCCATATTTACAATACCAACGAACAGCCCAAAGAATGATTTCACCTTGAAAGTGCCGACCGTGGAAGGGATTCATCTGCTGTATCTCGAAATAAATAAGATATTTAGCTTATCATGTCAGCCTATTTGCAACAGTGCCAAAGCATTTGGTATCAGCCGGCAGGCTGTATATCGATATTTGTCTAGAAGAGAAGATTAGTGCCTAAGGGACTTGATAAGAGTCATGTGATAAAAACCTAGCGTTTAACCTCGTATTTAATTTCAAATTTTTTTAGCTTGGAGATGAGGGTAGTAGGGTTAATTCCTCCAACCTCGTACTGCAAAGTTTGGAGTTAGTTATAGTTTCTAATCTTAAACAAGGCCTGCATTCATGCTGGCTTTCTGGCTATATTTAAAAATTTCAAATTCTCTTATTTGTTCCTATTTCTGCAGCTCATGACTGCATCTCGGAAATTTGTTCAATTAAGAGATCAAGTGCTTGGATGATGGCTTCATTCATTTCGAAGGAACAGTTGATACGGATGTGATTTTGCTTTTTATTCTTACGATAAAAAAGAATGCTGGGCGCAATTCCAATCTTGTTCTGGATCATTTTTTCATAAATGTGGCTACTATCCACCTCTTCAGGGAGCGTCACCCACAGAAAATAACCAGAGGGATAATAATGCACCGTACAATTTTCAGGTAAGTTCTTGTTGAGATACTGAAAATACTGATTTTTAAGGCGTTTTAAGGTTGTGCGTAGACCTTTTAAATGTTTTTCATAATGACGGTGGGAAAGGTAATCCACCAATGCATTTTGAATGAAGGAGTTCACTGAAATGGTACTCATCAATTGTAGATGTTGTATATGTTCAGAAAACTTCCCTGCATATACCCAGCCAACACGGAAACCTGCTCCCAAAGTTTTGGAAAAAGAAGAGCAGTGCAAGACAAAGTTTTGCTGATCATAATACTTCATGGATAGAGGTCGTTTTTGATCATAATAAAGCTCTTCATAGACATCATCTTCAATCAAAAAAATTTCATGCTGATGTAACAGTTTAGCCAATTCAAATTTAATCTCGTCACTGACTGTAAATCCAATTGGATTATGGCTGTTCAGCATCAGTAGACAGACTTTAATTGGATAGCTTGTAATGGCTTTTTTAAAGGCCTCTAAATCCACCCCATGTAATGGGTGTTCTGGAATGGTGATAACTTTTAACCCTAAATTTTCGGCTGCTTGCCATGCTCCATAGAAAATCGTTTCTTGTAGGAGGATATAATCACCTGCTTGGGTCATAGCTCTTAAGGATAGATTTAAAGCATCCAGTCCACCTGAAGTAATTACAATATCCGAAGAATCGGTGGGAATACCTTGCATACAATAGCGTTGAGCGATCAGTTTCCGGAGCTCGTAGTTTCCAGGCGGTAAGCTCGGCATTTGCTCATAGCTGACTCGGTATTTTGCTTGTTGTGCTAAGGTCTTCATCAGCTTTGGGGAGTAAAGCAGTTGGCTATCGGGAAAGGCACTTCCTAAGGGAATAATTTTTTCAGATTGAATGGATTTTAAATAACGGAATACCAGTGAGTTAATCTCAATTTTTTCATTCACAATGACTTTTTTTGCGAGTGCAGCTTGTAAGGGATTTTCTGCAACAAAGTAACCTAATTTTTCTTTTGAATAGATCAGACCTCGTGCTTCCAGTTCCTGATAGGCATTCAAAACTGTCATTAAGCTAAATCCAGAAATTTCGACTTGTTGTCTTAAAGAGGGAAGTTTCTCATCTGCCTTCCAAGCCCCTGTTTCAATAAGATGTTTGAGGCTTAAAGCGAGTTGTTCTGATTTATACATAAGGACATGCTCTTATGAGAAAGGGATAGCCGTGATTACATGGCTATCCGAGGTTTTATCAAATATGCTTTTAATAGGCCAAGCTGAGTAGCAGTCTAAAAAAGCCAGCAATTAAGCCTAAGGATAGGAAACCAAAACACCATAATAATATGAACCATGCTGTAGGATTCAAACGATTTTGCATTTTTTTCATGAGGGTCACCTTGCTTAATGATAGCCTTCATCACCAATACGCACTTTGTCACGGAACACCCAGTAGGACAAAAAGGTATAAACCAGAATAATCGGAATCAGAATGACAGCACCGACCAGTGCAAATTTCATACTCGACTCAGGAGCAGCAGCTTGCCAGATGGAAACAGTTGGCGGGATGATGTTAGGCCATAAACTAATCACAAAACCCGTAAAGGCCAGAAATACTAGTCCCAACGTTAAAACAAAGGGTTGAGCTTCTTTTCGCTGTGAACATGCTTTCAAAATAAGTCCAGAGCAGATCAGCACCAAAACAGGCACAGGACTGAAATAGAACAGATTCGGTAAGCTAAACCAGCGCTGTGCAATTTCAGGTTGGCTGATGGGGGTGTAGATACTAACTGCGCCAAAGACAATCAATAAGGAAATAATGAGCTTCGGCATCAGCGCATACATTTTCGCTTGTAAATCTGCCTCGGTTTTCATGATGAGCCATGCGCAGCCTAATGCGCTATACATGATAACCACCCCCAAGCCCACGAACAAAGAGAATGGAGTCAGCCAGTCAAGTGCGCCACCACTATAAATACCATTTTGCGTTTCAATTCCTTGAATATAAGCCCCCAGAATGACTCCTTGGAAGAAACTGGAAAAGAATGAACCCCAAATAAATGCTTGATCCCATAGCGGCTTGCTACGACGGGCTTTAAAGCGGAATTCAAAAGCCACGCCTCGGAAAATCAAAGCCACTACCATAAAAATGATGGGTAAATACAAGGCGGATAACACGGTGGAATACACTAAAGGAAAGGCAGCAAATAGACCAGCGCCACCCAAGACCATCCACGTTTCATTACCATCCCAGACAGGGGCAACGGTATTCATCATCACATCGCGTTCTTGATGTCCTTGAATAAATGGGAACAGTATGCCAATGCCCAGATCAAATCCATCCATAACCACGTAAATCAATACACCCAAGCCAATGATACCGACCCAGACTAATGCAAGATCAATCATGATACTGCTCCTTATTTTTAGGTGTTTGGCTCGATGAACCATCAATTGCTTCATCGACAGCACTCAATGGTCGCATTGGCGTTTTAAAGTGCCCAAGACCTACAAGCTGCTGATCAACACTGTCTATATGTACGGGTCCTGCCTTGATTAATTTCAGCATGTAATAGATACCTGTGCCGAAAACCACGGTATAGACCAGTACAAAAATGATCAGACTGAGACCGACTTGTTCAGCGGTGACGGTATGCGATAGACCATGTTGGGTACGAATCACGCCATACACTACCCAAGGCTGTCTGCCGACTTCCGTGGTAACCCAACCTGCGAGTAAAGCGATATAACCTGTAGGTCCCATAATGGTGGCAAACTTATGAAACCAGCGGCTTTCATATAATCGGTCTTGTTTACGTAGCCATAAAGCAGTCAGTGACATCAACACCATGAGCATACCGAGTCCTACCATCACACGGAAACTCCAGAACACGATTGGAACAGGTGGACGATCCTCAGGGGCGAAGTCTTTTAAGCCTGTGACTTTACCATCCATAGAATGGGTTAAAATTAAGCTACCTAAATTCGGGATGCCTAGCTCAAAGGCATTACGTTCGTTCTGCATATCGGGTAAAGCGAATAACAGTAAGGGCATACCATGATCATGATTGGTTTCCCAGTGACCTTCAATTGCAGCCAATTTAGTGGGTTGATGTTCAAGGGTATTCAGACCGTGCTGATCCCCAATCACCACTTGTAGGCAGGAAGTGACGAGCACCATCCACAGTCCCATAGAGAAGGATTTTTTGATTAGCGCATCGCGACGACCTTTGAGTAAATGCCATGAAGCTGTACCTACAACCAATAATGAAGATACAAGGAAAGCCGCGGTTGCCATATGCGCAAAGCGATAAGGGAAGGATGGGTTAAACACAATTGCCCACCAATCAGATGGGACAATGATGCCAGTTTCGATAGAAAAGCCTTGCGGGGTCTGCATCCAGCTGTTGGAGGATAAAATCCAGAACATGGAAATACAAGTCCCAATAGCAACCATCAAGGTCGCAAAAAAGTGTGCCTTAGGACTGACACGTCCCCAACCGAACAGCATGATGCCGAGAAAGCCAGCTTCAAGGAAGAAGGCGCTTAGCACTTCATAAGTCAGTAATGGACCAGTGACCGAACCGGCAATACGAGAGAATTCACTCCAGTTGGTTCCAAACTGATATGCCATGACAATGCCTGATACCACACCCATGGCAAAGGCGACGGCAAAAATCTTAATCCAGTATTTAAACAGATCTTTGTAAATCGGGTTTTGGGTACGCAACCATTTCCATTCCAGCAGTGCCAGAAAGCAGGCCAAGCCAATGGATGTCGCAGGGAAGATAATGTGAAAAGAAACTGTAAAGGCAAATTGAATTCGTGCGAGTTCAAGTGCAGTTAAGCCGAGGCTCATAGAACCTCCCATTTTAGACATGGGTTTCTGAGATTTTTTAAATTAACACTATTTATTTTAGTGTTATAAAAAATTATAGATCGTTTCATCAAAACTACCTACTTTGAATAATGATCCCGATTTTGCAGGACACAGAATTCAAGATGTAGGTACAAGAACAGGTCATATAAAATATAACAGAGAAAGTATATAAAAATACTCTGTTATATTTATACAGCACAATTCTGTAACTACTGCTGAGTTGAAAAACAATCAAAATAACGAACATGAATCAATCTAGATGGTAATGAAATGTTTGTTACAGAGAGCTTGAATAGAATTCCTGAGATCGTTGAACAAGAAGCTTTTTCAGCGAAGTTGAAAAATATACTGACACAGAAATTCGTGAATTTAGAAGCAATGCTGCTGCGTGCGAAGGTGCTACGTGAACTTTCCAAGGCGAAAGTTGATTATATTGTGCAGTCGGCAATTCAGCCTGAGCAGGCAAGTTTGGCTTACATATTTGCGCCTTTTATTCTGGGAAATTTAAATCAAAGCACCATCTATCATACTCAAGCAACTGTACCAGTACTGATTTTATTGAACCGTTACTATGAGGTGGAGAAAAAGCTGCACTTGAAAGTAGATGATATACTACCAGTCCTGAACATTTATTTAGATCTGCATGATACAGACTTGGATGAGGTAGATTTTTTCTATTACGCCTTGCTCAATGCTTTGTGCCGAGCAGATGTAACTCAGATTTATTTAATTACTCAATTAAAGCTTGATGCCCAAAAAATAGCGGCGGTTGAAAAGTTTTTTAAGATCAAAATTCATCTTATTTCAACTGATCCATCGGACAAAATCATGAACTGTGCAGAATTAAACATGCGTCAGTTATTATTTAAACATAAAGATCAACAGTATATCGAATTGTGTGAAAAGTTCTCCAAATTTAATGCACAGTTGCTCTCGTTGAGTGGTCGTTATAACCCAGTTCAAGCCAAGCAACTGGTAGAAGATATGTTTTATGCCGAGCATATTTATGAAAAATTATCTGTCTATGCCGAGTATATGCAGACCTGTCTACAGAATATGGTCGACACTGTTGCAAAGAGGCTGACATGATAAGCTAAATATCTTATTTATTTCGAGATACAGCAGATGAATCCCTTCCACGGTCGGCACTTTCAAGGTGAAATCATTCTTTGGGCTGTTCGTTGGTATTGTAAATATGGCATCAGCTATCGTGAACTTCAAGAAATGCTCGCTGAACGAGGCATCAATGTGGATCACAGTACAATTTATCGTTGGGTTCAGCATTATGCTCCAGAAATGGAAAAACGGTTACGCTGGTATTGGCGTAATCCTACAGATTTACATTCATGGCCTATGGATGAGACTTATATCAAAGTGAAGGGGCGATGGACTTACCTGTATCGTGCAGTTGATCAACGGGGTCATACGATTGAATTTTACCTTTCCGCTAGACGGAACAGTAAATCAGCCTATAGTTTTCTAGGAAAGATCTTCAATACGGTGAAAAAATGGCAAATTCCACGGGTCATCAATACAGATAAAGCAGCGACCTATGGCCATGCTTTATCACGATTAAAGCGAGAAGGAAAATGTCCAGTAGATATTGAGCACAGGCAGATTAAGTATAAAAATAATGTCATTGAATGTGATCATGGTAAGTTAAAGAGAATCATCAGGGCCACATTAGGATTCAAATCTATGAAGACGGCTTATGCCACAATTAAAGGTATTGAAGTCATGCGTGCACTACGTAAAGGACAAGCATCGTCATTTTATTATGGTCAGCCTCAGGGTGAAGTGTGTCTAACCAACAGGGTTTTCGGTCTCTAAGCCCTTTTAAAGGGAACTTCATCGACTCAAATCCCTATTTGCAACAGTCCCAAATTTCAAGAGATGATGAACTGTGTTCGGGAAGGGGACAGAGTGATTGTACATTCCATGGATCGTTTTGTACGAAGCCTAAAAGATTTGGTTACTGAAGTAGATAAATTGGTTAAACGAGGGATCGCTATCCAGTTTGTAAAAGAAAATGTTACTTTTACGGCCCAATCCATCTCGATCGATAATTTGATGCTGCAACTGATGGGTGCTTTTGCACAGTTCGAACGTGAGATCATTTTAGAGCGGCAAAAGGAAGGAATAAAACTCGCTTTAGCTCAAGGGAAGTACAAAGGTCGGGTGCATAAACTAAAGCCTGACCAAGTTGAAGCTTTACGACAAGCATGGAAGGAGGGGAAGTATCCATCGAAAATGGCATTAGGGAAAGCTTTTGGAATTAGTCGTCAGGCGGTATACCGATATTTAAAAGTCATCGAATAGCTTATTGGGATTGGCAACTAAATTTAGTTTAACTTATAAAAATCATGAAACATTGTTCGAATTTCAAGCGTGGAACATGAATAATCAATAAAAAGCCGCTCTGGTGCCCTATACTCCAGAACGACTTAATCTAATATACTGAAATTTAATTATAAATATCAAGTATTTCGTATAAGGTGTATTATGTTAATTTTAGAAAAACTAACATTCATGCCCCTAGTTCATTTACAGCAAATCAATACCGAAATGGTGCAATATAGCTGCCCATGCAAGAAAAAGAAGAATGGTCATTACGTAGCAAATGGCTAGAGATAGCCAAAATCCATAACGCTGATAAAGTATTGGGAATGCTAAAAACATAGGTAATGTCGGTACTACATACCAAAAGGTATACCAAGCATGATTTGAAATTTTCTGCGGGTCTTGATTCTCAAGTTTCATCCATATCAGCACAAGTATCGTTACGATAGGTAAGGCTGCAATCAATCCGCCTAGACGGTCACTACGTTTAGCAACTTCTGAAATAAGTATGACCATTCCAGCAGTTAGAGCGTACTTAGCAATAAGCCAGACCATGTGCATTTCCTAGATGAATAGATTTATAAAGTTCTATTTTACAAACTGCTAAGTTATAAGCATCTGTTGAATTTACTATTAAAGGATAGAAAAATCTTTTATGACTTTTACATATATTCTTATTAAAGGAAAACTATTTTTAATCCTTTAAAATTGTTATAAGATAAACAAAATTTGTTGATTTTATAACATGAAAATATCATTACTGATCTCATCACTTCCCAGTCAAAGCACAACCGCAAGAATGCGAATTTGGCGTTCATTAAAGTCAAATGGTGCAGCAACTTTAAGAGATGGTGTTTACCTCTTACCCGAAGCACATTCTGAAAAATTCGAGTCTGTTGTTCATGATCATCTTAATGAACATGGGCATGCCTATATCTTTCAGACTGAACCTCCTGCACATTTAGACCTTGCTCAACTTTTCGACAGGACTGGAGAATATGAAGAACTGAGAACTGAAATTTCACAAATACAAAATACGCTTGAGGAAAATAAGAAAAAAGAACATCTCAAACAGATTCGAAAATTAAGAAAAAACCTCAATTCACTGATAGAAATAGATTTTTTCCCAAATACTCATCAAAGCAAAACACTGAATGAACTCACCCGATTAGAACAAGTTATTGCCCGGTTAGGTGAATACGATGAACCCAATAATTTTGAACAGCAATTAAAAGTCCTATGCAAGCAAGATTTTCAAAATAAAATCTGGGCAACCAGAAAGCGTCCTTGGGTTGACCGTTTGGCATCGGCATGGATCATTCAGAAATTTGTAGACCCTCAGGCAAAATTTATTTGGTTAGAGCATCCCAATGATTGCCCCAAAGATACCTTAGGTTTTGATTTTGATGATGCCCAATTTACCCATATCAATCATCTAGTCACTTTTGAAGTGTTAATGCATAGCTTTGAATTACAAAACCCTGCTTTAAATAAAATCGCTGAAATTGTTCATTTTTTAGATGTTGGGGGAAATGAGCCTGCCGAAGCCTTAGGCATTGAAAAAATCTTGCAAGGCTTAAGAAGCACGATCACAGATGATGATCAATTACTCCATCTTTCAAACCATATTTTTGATGGCTTATATGCAGACTTTCAAAGGAATTTAATATGAATAATAAGCCATCTTTAATAGATGAAACAGAAATTGAATCTATCAGCTTTTGGCAAGCATTCAAATTTTGGTTAAAACTGGGATTCATTAGCTTTGGTGGCCCTGCCGGGCAAATCGCTGTTATGCACCAAGAGTTAGTTGAAGAAAAAAAATGGATTTCAGAACAGCGTTTTATGCACGCATTGAATTATTGCATGCTCTTACCCGGCCCCGAAGCTCAACAACTTGCAACTTATATTGGCTGGTTAATGCATAAAACCAAAGGTGGCATCGTTGCAGGGGTTTTATTTGTTCTACCTTCTCTTTTTATCCTCATTGGGCTGTCTTGGGTCTATGTGAAATATGGCGACGTCCCGATCATTGCCGGTTTGTTTTATGGCATTAAGCCCGCAGTTGCCGCAATTGTATTTCATGCCACGTATCGTATTGGCAGTCGTTCATTAAAGAATAAATTTCTATGGGCGATTGCAGTTATCGCTTTTCTTGCAATATTTATTTTTAATATTCCTTTCCCTTTAATCGTTTTATGTGCAGCGATATCGGGTTATTTGGTCGGTAAAAAGTATCCTGATTTATTTAAGCTAAATGCACATCAGTCCAGTCAAAAATCCTATGGATGTGCAATTATTGATGATGATACCCCTACACCTGAACATGCTGTTTTTAAATGGTCTCATCTGATCAAAATAACTGTAATTTCAGCACTTTTATGGGCAATTCCACTCATCTCTTTAACAGCAGTTTTGGGATGGAGTCATTCTTATACTCAACTGGCTTGGTTCTTTACTAAAGCTGCACTTCTGACATTTGGTGGTGCTTATGCTGTTCTGCCTTACGTTTATCAAGGCGCTGTCGGTTTTTATCACTGGCTCACCCCAACTCAAATGATCGATGGTTTAGCCCTAGGTGAAAGTACTCCCGGCCCATTGATCATGGTGGTGGCTTTTGTCGGCTTCTTAGCAGCTTATAACCATTCGCTGTTGGGTGCTGAACATCAATTTATTGCAGGTGCATTAGGTGCAATCATCGTCACGTGGTTTACTTTTATTTTCTCATTTTTCTTTATCTTAGCCGGAGCACCTGTTATAGAGTCCACACACAATCAAATTAAATTTACTGCCCCTTTAACCGCCATTACCGCTGCCGTGGTGGGCGTAATTTTAAATTTGGCACTCTTTTTATGTTACCACGTGCTTTGGCCACAGGGTTTTGAAGGGAATTTTGATTATATCTCTGCCATTATTGCAATTTTAGCTGTAGTCGCATTATTTAAATTTAATCAAAGTGTGCTCAGAGTCATCATCGGTTCTGCTTTAGTGGGTTTAACGATTAAAATTTTACTATAAAGAATGAACACTAGAGGTATGGATAAAAAATCTATGCTTCTTTTGACACGATTCAAGGTATCTTCTTTCATATAAAAAATTAAAGAATATTCCACTAAATCACTCCCCATTTAACATAATGGCGGTTATACGAAGTACACTTGTTAGAACCCATTTAAAGTGTCTATATTCTCACCAATAAAAATGTCTGGTTTATGATGGTTTTTATCACCATGGAC
>NZ_JALGQY010000087.1:0-951 GCF_022809915.1 Acinetobacter lwoffii
TAGACTTCCGTCATAAATCAAAAAACGTACAATTTATTTGATCTTAAAGTAATCAGCAAAATTATTTAATTCAAGGGATAATCCTTGGATGAAATTCAAAGATATTCAAAAATTATCAGACGTTAAGTTTCGTAGGCTTACCGGTGTTAGTTGGGCTACATTTAACCTCATGTTGGCCGAGCTAAATAAGCAGTTACCTTATCATATTGGTAAAGGACGACCGCATAAATTACCGTTGGAAGATCGTTTGCTCTTATGTATAGAATATTGGAGAGAATATCGAACATTTTTCCATCTTGGTATGAGTTACGGTGTATCTGAAACGAGTGCAATTCGTATCACACGTGTTATTGAAGATACCTTAATCCGTTCTGGAAAATTTAACTTGCCAAAACAACTTCCTAATCGAGATGAAGTGGATTGGGAAGTTGTTGTGATTGATGCAACTGAAATATTAGTTCAACGTCCAAAAAAAACAGAAGAAATGGTATAGCGGTAAAAAAAAGCGACATACTTTTAAATTTCAGCTATCTATGCACTATACAACAGGTGAAATACTGAGTGTCTGTGGAAGTCATGGAAGCATGCATGATTTTAAAATATTTAAAAAAAGCATGAGGAAATTAAAATTTAAGCCCTTTTTTATCGTTGATAAGGGGTATTTAGGGATAAAGAAATTGGGTTTTGGATGCCTCATGCCATCTAAAGCAAAGAAAACTGAAAAACTAGATTCTGAATTAAAAAAGTTAAATAAAGAGATTGGTCGTAGACGAATTCAAGTAGAGCATGTATTTGGAAGGATGAAATGTTTTAAGATTTTATCTTGTGTATATAGAAATCGTCGTAAACGATTAAACCTGCGGTTTAATTTACTTGCTGGCATATACAATTTAGATTGGGTGAAAGATAAACAATTAAATTGGTTAAAAAATGATTTATGAAGGAAGTCTA
>NZ_JALGQY010000035.1:0-29453 GCF_022809915.1 Acinetobacter lwoffii
GCACCGGTCTTGAAAACCGACGAGGGTGTGAGTCCTCCGTGAGTTCGAATCTCACCGCTTCCGCCAAATTTTAAAAACCCCAGTCGAAAGATTGGGGTTTTTCTTTTTAGGCTACAGATCTTGAATATTAAATTCTTCAGTCCTGAACTTAATTCATAAAATCTTGAAAAATGGACGTATCGGCCAAATATAGAGTCAGAGGCGTCAACGCGCTATCATACGCCCAAGCATCATATGGATCTCATTATGAAAATTGTCGCAGATGAAAATCTGGCATTTACCGATTATTTCTTTTCCGAATTTGGTGACATTCAACATTGTGCAGGGCGAACCTTAAGCGCAGATGATGTCAAAGATGCCGATAGCTTGCTGGTACGTTCAGTGACTCAGGTCAATGAAGTACTGCTACAGAATAGTTCGATCAAATTTGTGGGCAGTGCCACCATTGGTACAGATCATTTGGATATTGCTGCATTAGAACAACATGGGATTCAGTGGAGTAATGCAGCCGGCTGTAATGCGCAAGCAGTGGCTGAATATGTCATTACCGCATTATTGCAGGTACGTCCTGAATTACTCGATGCCAATACGACATTTACCCTGGGTATTGTCGGTTTGGGTAATGTCGGAACCCGACTGGCTTATATGGCGAAGCTCTTGGGCTGGCGCGTGATCGGTTGCGATCCTTTTGTGCAAAGAGAGCAGGTTGATCAAGTCGAATTTCATGAACTGCTGCAGCAGGCGGACGCCGTTTCAATTCATGTCCCTTTAACCAAAACAGGCATATATCCAACCTATCATTTATTTAATGCTACTGCGTTGGCAAAAATGCAGCCTGACGCGATCCTGATTAACTCAGCGCGTGGGCCAGTGATTGAAGAAACTGCCTTAATTCAAGATATTAAAGCGACACAACGCCCCGTAATTTTGGATGTTTTTGAACACGAACCGCTGATTTCAGCAGAACTTCTGAATCTGGTGACTTTGGTGACTCCGCATATTGCCGGCTATAGCCTGGAAGGCAAGGCACGTGGTACCCAGATGATTTACGAAGCTTTTTGTCAAACTTTCGGTTTTGCAGCCAATAAACAGTTTGAATCCCAGCTGCCTATCTGTGAGCAGTTTTTTCAGGGGCAGGATGTAAAAATGGCATTGCAACAGCATTTATCCCAAATTTATGACATTGCTCGTGATGATGCCAATCTACGTGCCTGTCTCAAAGAAGGCAAAATCGATCAGCAGGCATTTGATCATTTACGTAAAACCTATCCGCTGCGTCGTGAGTGGGCAGCACATGGTGGGCCGAAGGCATGACGATGACGTATCAACCCACTTGTGACCTTCAAGCCATGCACGCGCGGGCGAATTTATATCGTCAAATCCGTCAGTTTTTTGCTGAGCGCGATGTATTAGAAGTCGAAACACCGATTTTGTCTCAAGCCGGTGTGACTGATGTGCATTTAGCCTCGGTACAGGCCCAGCGCCATGTGCTGGGTAAAGCGCATACACATTATTTGCAGACCTCACCCGAATTTGCCATGAAACGCTTATTGGCCAGTGGCTCTGGACCCATTTATCAAGTCTGTAAAGTCTTCCGTGATGATGAACATGGGCGTAAGCACAATAGCGAATTCACCATGCTGGAATGGTATCGTCCGGGATTTAGTTTAAAAGATTTGATGTTTGAAGTATCTGATCTGTTGAATGTGACCTTGAAAGCACGTTTTGGCGAAATACGTCCGACCATTCTAAGCTATAAACATGCTTTCATGGATCGTCTGGATCTCAATCCACTTCAAGCCACTTTACAGGAACTGAAAGATTGCTGCCGCCGCGTTGGACTCAATCTGGATTTAGGCGAGGATCGTCTCGGTTATATCGACCTGTTATTTTCACATATGGTTGAACCTAGTCTGGGTTTTGATACTGCAGTATTCCTGACTGATTTCCCCCCTGAAATGGCATCACTGGCCAAAACCCGAACCGATGAAGATGGTGAACTGGTCGCCGCACGTTTTGAATTGTATATCGAAGGTTTAGAATTGGCCAATGCTTATGATGAACTGATTGATGCTGACGTATTACGTTCGCGCTTTGAGGCGGATAATGCAGAACGGGCCAAGCTGGGCTTGCATGTCGTGCCGATCGATAAATATCTATTGGCAGCTTTACCGAATATGCCGGAATGTTCTGGAATTGCCCTTGGAATTGACCGTTTGTTGATGATTGCAACCAATCAAATGAAACTGGAGCAAGTGATTACTTTTCCGGCAGATATTTCCTGATGGTACTGATCCAATATTTCTTAATTCCTTTTGTGATAAAGAGAAATTAAGCTATTAAAAAAGCACCCGAGGGTGCTTTTTTATTATTCAATCGCTACGGTTTGTTGTGCTTTGAGTTCACCGAGTGCCTGAATCCGTCGTTCAATCAGCATTTCACCAATATCCGGACCCTGAATATCGGCAGGCAGGTCTTGTGCCTTGATGGCGCGTACGGTTTGCATGGCATCGAGGACATATTGTGCTTGTGGATAAGCACGATCTTCCAGACCTAGACGGCCACGTGAATCACATTCACACGCCTGGACGAAAGCTTCGACACGTTCAGGGCGACGTAACACATCCAGACGTTGCAATAATCGCCATAAGGTTCCCGGCTTAAGATTGAAGGCCTGATGGCATTTCAGATGCTCTTTGCACACCGCCAAAGCCAGCTGCTTGGTATACGTCGGCACTTTTAAACGGTCACACAGTTCATTCACTGGCTTGATGCCACGCTCTTCATGCATGATATGTCGCGGTAATTCTTCAACCGGCGTTAAAGCTTTTCCTAAGTCATGCACTAAAACGGCAAAACGTACATCCAGGCTATAATTTTGACGACATGCCTGCTGCAAGGACATCATCGTGTGAATGCCGCAGTCAATTTCCGGATGATATTCAGGTCGTTGCGGAATGCCATATAAGGCGTCAATCTCAGGGAAGAGTACCTTTAAAGCACCACACTCGCGTAATACTTCAAAATACACATCAGCATGACGTTCGGATAATGCACGGGAAGTTTCTTTCCAGACGCGTTCCGGTGTCAAGGCATTTAATTCACCAGATTCAGTCAAGCGTTGCATTAACGCCAAAGTTTCATCGGCAATCACAAAGCCTGCACTGGTATAACGGGCAGCAAAACGGGCAATGCGTAGCACGCGTAATGGATCTTCGACAAAAGCATCGGAAACATGACGTAGAATCCGCTTTTCCAGATCCTGTTGACCACCATAAGGATCATAAACCTGGCCGGCATCATCCATGGCCATGGCATTAATGGTCAGATCGCGACGAATCAGATCCTGCTCTAGCGTAACGCTGACATCGGTATGAAACTCAAAACCATGATAACCGGTGCCAGATTTACGTTCGGTACGCGCCAGTGCATATTCTTCTTTTGTTTGGGGATGTAGAAAAACAGGGAAATCTTTGCCTACGGGCTGATAGCCTAAGTCAAGCATTTGCGCGGGAGTTGCACCAACAACCACATAATCTTTTTCGTGATAGGGGTGTCCGAGCAAATGATCTCGAACTGCGCCGCCTACTAAATAAACTTGCATGAAAAAACCTCTATTCTTACAAGCATCATGCTACAGAATAGAGGTTTTCTCAAGTTAAGAAACGAGGCTGATGCGTCGTTATCTTGTCATTGGCTTAAAGTGCATCTTGTTCCGCTTGCTGGATTTCTGCAACAGTCAGTGCAGTCATGTTGATCACACGACGCGTAGTCGCAGTCGGCGTCAAAATGTGCACAGGTTTTGCAGCACCTAGAAGAATTGGACCAATCGTTACGTTGTTGCCTGAAGTTGCTTTTAACAGGTTAAACGAGATATTGGCTGCATCCAGATTCGGCATGATCAGCAAGTTTGCAGAGCCTTTGAAACGTGAATTCGGGAATGCAAACTGACGAATGTTTTCATCCAGAGCAGCATCACCGTGCATTTCACCTTCAACTTCCAGCTCGGGCGCGATTTCAGACAGGATGTCATATACCTTACGCATTTTTTGCGCGCTGGCATCATGCTGGTCTGAACCAAAGCTTGAATGAGAAAGCAGGGCAATACGTGGTGTCATACCAAAACGGCGAACTTCTTCAGCAGCCAGAATGGTCATTTCAGCCAGCTGTTCAGCCGTTGGATTAGTATTGACATACGTATCGGCAATGAACAGGTTACGGTCTTCAAGCATCAAGGCATTCAGGGTAAAGAAAGTGTTATGACCATCTTTCTTGCCAATGATGTTGCTGACGAAGTCCAGGTGAATATCGTAGCTTGAATACGTACCACACAGCATACCGTCTGCCATGCCATGTTTCACAAGCATCGTTGCGATCAGGGTAGAGCGGCGACGTGCTTCACGCTGTGCATATTCAGGCGTTACACCCTTACGCTGCATGATGTTGTAATAATCGTCTGCAAACATTTCATAGTTCGGGTTCTTTTCCTGATCAACAATCGTGATATTCACGCCATCTTCAAGACGCAGACCCAATTTTTTAATGTTGGCTTCAATTACAGCTGGGCGACCCACCAGAATTGGAATTGCCAAACCATCATCTACCGCAATTTGAACTGCGCGAAGTACACGCAGGTCTTCACCTTCCGCATAAGCAATACGTTTAGGATCAGATTTGGCTTGTTCGAAAATCGGTTTCATCATGAATGCAGAGTTGTAGACAAACTCAGACAAACGTTGACGATAATGCGAGAAATCCGTGATTGGACGTGTTGCCACGCCAGAATCCATGGCTGCTTGTGCAACAGCAGGTGCGATTTCTAGAATCAAACGTTGATCCAGTGGTCCCGGAATCAGGTATTCACGGCCAAATGATGCCGATTTTTCACCATAGGTTGCCGCATCAGCTTCAACGTGTGCCATACGTGCAATCGCGTGGACACAGGCAATTTTCATTTCTTCGTTAATAGTGGTTGCACCAACGTCCAATGCACCACGGAAGATGTACGGGAAGCACAGTGCGTTATTCACCTGGTTCGGATAGTCAGAACGGCCAGTTGCCATGATCACGTCATCACGAACTTCATGCGCATGTTCAGGCAGAATTTCTGGATCCGGGTTCGCCAAGGCAAAGATGATCGGATCTTCAGCCATGACCTTGACCATTTCTTTGGTCAAAATGCCCGCAGCAGAAAGACCAAGGAACATGTCTGCACCTGAAATCACGTCACCAAGCTGAGTAGCTTCAATGTCTTGTACATAGGCTTTCTTAGATTCATCCAGGCCTTCGCGATGTGTAGTCAGCAGACCGCGTGAATCGGCAACGATGATGTTCTCTTTTTTAGCACCCAGAGCGCAAAGCAGATTTAAACAAGACAGTGCAGCAGCACCCGCGCCTGAAGCCACGATCTTGATGTCTTCAATTTTTTTACCGTTGATTTGTAACGCGTTGAGGAGCGCAGAACCGACAATAATCGAAGTACCGTGCTGATCATCATGGAATACTGGAATATTCATGCGTTCACGCAATTTTTGCTCGATATAGAAACACTCTGGCGCCTTGATATCTTCAAGGTTAATCCCGCCGAAAGTCGGTTCTAATGCAGCGACAATATCCACAATTTTGTCTGGATCATTTTCAGCAATTTCGATATCGAATACATCAACGCCAGCAAATTTTTTGAATAATACGCCTTTACCTTCCATAACAGGTTTAGAAGCCAAAGGACCAATATTACCCAGGCCAAGCACGGCAGTACCATTGGTCACGACAGCAACCAGGTTACCACGAGCCGTATACAATGCAGCAGTTGAAGGGTCGCGTTCAATCTCAAGACATGGTGCAGCTACGCCAGGCGAGTAAGCAAGGGCCAAGTCACGTTGGTTGACCAATTGTTTGCTTGGTGTAACGCTGATTTTCCCCGGGGTAGGAAATTCGTGATAGTAAAGGGCCTGTTGCTTTAAAGATTGTTCGTCCATCAGTCTCTCGATCGTTGTAAAGATTACCCGGTCAGCGGGCAAAAAATTTATTTATGTTCCTGAATATACCATTTGTTGGCCAGTTCGGACAGACAAAGACGGCCGTTTTTCCAACAAACTTATTGTGCTCGGGTATGGACTTAGACTTGAGATATATAAGTCTGATGCGTCTTGTCTCGTACTAAATAAGCGGTTGCATCCTGCTCAGGAAGCGGTTTGGAAAATAAGTAACCCTGGGCAATATCACAGTCTAAATCACGTAGATATTCTAGCTGTTCTTCAGTCTCGATCCCTTCCGCGACCACGGTCATGCCCATGGCTTTACCCATGGCCACCATGGCGCTGACAATCGCTGCCTGTTTGTTTTCCCCAATCTTGCAAACAAAACTGCGATCAATTTTTAAGGTATCAATTGGAAAATCAGCAAGATAGGAGAGAGAAGAATAACCTGTACCGAAATCATCTAGGGCAATATGAATATGTCGCTGTTTAATTTCATTCAGCAGGTTTTTGACCGCTTCCGAATTTTCAATTAAAGAAGATTCGGTAATTTCCAGCTCCAGGCTGGCGCCAGAAATATGGTTGTCTGCAATGGCTTGGTCCAGATCATCAAGTAATTGACCACGACGCAATTGCTGCGCCACGATATTGACTGATACACAAATATGATTAAAGCCCAGATCATTCCATTGGCGAATCTGTTTAGCGGCCTGCTGGATCACCAGACGGCCAATGTCTGAAATCAGGCTGGTCTGTTCAGCTAACGGTATAAATAGGCCTGGTGCGATAATGCCTTTTTCTGGATGGTTCCAGCGAATCAGCGCTTCGAAGCCATAAATGCTTTGATCGCTGAAATTGATTTTTGGCTGATAATACACCACCAGTTCATTATTCTGGATTGCTTTGCGCAAATCACGTTCCAGGAAAACCCCTTTGTTCTGTAAAGCATTATTTTCACTGGAATAAAAATGAATAGTGTTGCCACCGAGATTTTTGGCTTCATTCAATGCCTGTTCGGCGCAGTTATTTAAATAATCTAGCTGACGGCCATGATCAGGATAGAATGCCACGCCCATGGACAGGGTAATCACATGATCCTGACCGTAAATATTGAATGGTCTGCTAAAGGCCTGAGCGATGCGTTCACAATGGTGTTGAACTGAAGGGCGAATATGTGAGATTTCATAGAGAATCGCAAAATCATCACCATTTAGATGTGCCACAAATAGCGCTTCTGCATTGGTCATCCGCAGCCGCTGCGCCACCTGGCGTAAAAGTTCATCACCGCCGTTATTGGACAGGTATTCATTTAATGGCCGGAAACGGTCGATGTTAAGCCGAATCACAGCTATCTCTTTAATCGAGTCTTTTTGCGAAACTAGATATTGATGCAGCTGATAATTATAATAAAAGCGGTTCGGTAAGTCAGTCAGCGTGTCATAATTTTCCAGATAGGACAGGCGCTGTTCCTGTAATTTACGTTCAGTCAGATCTGATACGATACCAATATAATGAGTAATCCTGCCTTCATCATCAGTCACGGCATTAATATGCAGCCATAAGGTCGACTCTTTACCAGACAGAAATTTTGCATAAACCTCTCCATCATAAGAGCCAATCTTTTGAATCTGTTTGACAATATTGGCCTGAAAAGTACGTTGCTGGGATTTATTTTGCACTGCAATATCAAATAAGGATTTACCGATAATCTCGTCACGCTCAAAACCGCTCAAGTATTCGTAGTGAGGATTGACATCGATATAATCTAATTCAGGATTCAGAATGAAAATCCCTTCCGCAGCCTGTTCCAGTACACTGGCCACCAGCTTTAAACGTTCTTGAGACAGACGTTCCTGCTGGATATCACGACGGATGCCCACCATACGCAAGGGTTTTTTATTTTTAGGATCACGACTGATCACCCGGCCAATATCATGTACCCAACTCCAGCCACCTTCACTGAGCTTGATCCGGTAAGTGGCATCATAGCGTTCAATCTGGCCACGCAGATGCTGCTTCATATTGCGCTTAAAATAGGCCAGATCTTCAGGGTGAATCAGATACTGTAATTGCAGATGATGATCTTTGGAATCGCGCAGAATCTTTTCGTCTTTATGATTGGTTAAGGTGATGCTGCGCTCTTGAATATTCCAGTCCCATGGCCGAATACCGGCAATTTCATGTGCAAGTTTTAGATTCTGCTGCTGATTCTTCAGGTCATAATTGATCTGTTCAATATCATAGGTACGTTCCCGTACTTTTTGCTCCAGCAATTGGTTACTGAGCTGTAATTGCTGTTCAATATCTTTGGATTTATTGACTTCAGTTTTGAGTTGCTGGCACAGTTCATCAGTCCAATGCACTTGCTGTTCTGCATTTTTCACCAAAATATCATTTTCCGCATACAGACGTGAGGTGCGGCTGTGAATTCGATAACTACTTGTCGCGCACAGCAGAATCACTATGAGCGCAAAGTTTAAGGCCAGACCAAAAAAGGGATTGGAATGACCGACATGGTCAAGCTGTGACAGTAAAAAAGGGAATAAGGACGGCAAAAAGACCAGACAAAAATAGCTCAGTTTCTGGGTCAGGTAGGTTAAACCGAAAGCTTGGGTAACAATCAGCAACAAGGCAGACAAGGTCAGTGCTTCAATATCTTCAAATGCAGGATTGGCCTGTGGCAAATAATAATAAATCGTAAAAATACCTGCCGCGATACTGATGCCAACAGCCAGACTCTGTATCTGTAACCAGCGGTGTGCACTTTTCTGGTTATATTGTTCAGGTTTAAAATACAGCGTACTTACCAGCCAACACATGCTGACCAGAAATTCTGTCAGAATAAACCAGGTATTAAAATACGTATTAGACGGGCTATATTGAATGTGATAAATACAAAAAATATAAAGGCAGATCACCATTATACTGAGCAAAAAATAGCGACTATGACGAAGCGTGTTCGCAATCTGAGCATCATGTAAATGCTGTTGAATATAGTCGTCCTGATTATCAACCATGTGATTCAATGCCTGTATTCATCCTAAACGGTTTTCGTCCTTGTGCATTGTTGTTATAAAAACCCCAGGAAATGTGTGAAATCAATTAATAAGTATTTGTTATTCTTTAGTCGAGATTAGATGTCTTAAAAATAAAAATCAACAAAATTAAAGACAAATTTTTACCCATCCGATGAACTAAAGCACATAATTCAAAATTGACAGGGCAACAACAGGAGCAGTTTCGGTACGTAGTACACGCTCGCCGATACACCAGTTGAGAAAACCTTTCTGGTTTGCGGCACTAATTTCTGCCTCACTCAAGCCACCTTCGGGGCCAATCAGCAGGGCAAGATCTAAAGTCGCATCTGCCAGTACATCTGTTTCATCTTTATTGGGTGCTAAAACCAGTTTGGTGTTCGGAAGTTCAGTATCCAGCCATTTTTCAAGTGACATGGGCGCTAAAATTTTAGGAACAATATTCAGACCACATTGTTCACAAGCCGCAATAGCAATGCCTTGCCAGTGATCTAGTTTTTTCTGGTCGCGATCATACTTTAAACGCATTTCACAACGATCCGAAGTCAGCAGCTGAATTTCGGAAACGCCCAGTTCGACTGCTTTCTGAATCGCATAATCCATACGGTCGCCTTTACTCATCACCTGACCGAGCAAAGCCTGGAACTTTGGTGTGCGATTGGCAGGATTAAATGCATTGACCGAGACGGTGGCTGATTTTTTATCAACCTCGGTTAAAGTCACGTCATATTCGCCACCCTGTCCATTGAACAGGGTCGCGCTTTCACCGACTTGCGCGCGTAAAACCTTTACCCAATGATGAAATACAGTTTCCGTAAGCTCAAGGCTGACATCAATAGTTAAATCAGCATCTATATAAAAACGTGGCATTGATCGTTCTACTCAAAAAATCGGTGAAATAAAGGGCTTAAGCTAAACCAAGATCGGTGACCAGCTGACGGGTCGGGTCAGTAGTATTCATGGTGTAGAAATGCAAGCTTGGCGCACCACCTGCAAGTAGACGCTCACAGAATTTAACCACAACTTCATGGCCAAAGGCTTTAATGCTGGCAGTATCGTCACCATAAGTTGCCAGTTGCTTGCGAATCCAGCGTGGAATCTCAGCACCGGTACCATCAGCAAAGCGAATCAGGTTACTGGAATTGGTAATTGGCATGATGCCTGGCGCAACCGGAATATCGATTCCTGCTTTCTGGATACGATCTACAAAGTAAAAGTAAGCATCTGGATTGAAGAAGAACTGGGTTAAAGCAGCATTGGCACCGGCCTGAACTTTTTCAACAAAGTGCTGAATGTCTTTGTCAAAGCTTTCTGCCTGTGGATGCATTTCCGGATAAGCTGCGACTTCAATTTTAAAATGATCGCCTGAATGTTCGCGGATAAAGCGAACCAGATCAGCTGCATAAGGTAATTCGCCCAAACCCACTTGGCCTGAAGGCAAGTCACCACGCAGGGCAACAATACGGTTAATGCCTTGAGATTTGTACAGGTCTAGAAGTTCAGCAATACGTGCTTTGTCATCGCCAATACAAGACAAGTGAGGGGCAACAGGTGCGCCTTTGCCATTAAAGTCATTGATAGTAGACAGGGTGCGTTCACGAGTGGAACCACCAGCACCATAGGTCACAGAGAAGAACTCTGGGTTTAAGAGTTGTAGCTCTTGATGCACAACTTTGAGTTTTTCCGCACCTACATCAGTTTTGGTCGGGAAGAATTCAAATGAAATTGGAATCTGTTTAGACATGTTCAAATCCTTTTTATAAATACTTTTTAATTAGTTTTACCTCTCCTAAATCCTCTCTTGCGCTGAGCTTCAAAGCAGTGCTTTAAGCACGCTCAGGAGAGGATTTACCCTCGATGACATACATTTGGTAATGAATGTTCCCTCTCCCTATGGGAGAGGGTTAGGGAGAGGGTGGAGTTTAATTAGTATTTATAAGCATCAGACTTGAATGGACCTTCAACTTGAACGCCTAAGTAATCCGCTTGTTCTTGAGTCAATTGAGTCAAGACACCACCGAAACCAGCAACCATCGCAGCAGCAACTTCTTCATCTAATTTCTTAGGAAGAAGTTCTACACGAATTTGTGCAGCTTTTTCAGATTCTGGAAGATCAGCAAATTTCTCAGCGAATAAATGCATTTGACCCAATACCTGGTTGGCAAATGAACCATCCATAATACGTGATGGGTGACCAGTCGCATTACCAAGGTTCACCAAACGGCCTTCAGAAAGAAGGATCAGGTAATCATTTTCATTTTCTGAACGATACACCTGGTGTACTTGAGGTTTAACTTCAACCCACTTGTAGCCACGTAGGTAAGCTGTATCAATTTCAGTATCAAAGTGACCGATGTTACAAACAACTGCACCAGCTTTTAATGAATCAAGCATTGCAGCGTCACATACGTGGTAGTTACCTGTTGTAGTTACGATAAGGTCAGTGTTTTGAAGAAGGTCAACATTGATGTCTTCTTTCTTGCCAGTTTGCACGCCATTTTTGTATGGAGATACAACTTCGTAACCGTCCATGCATGCTTGCATTGCGCAGATTGGATCAACTTCAGTTACGCGTACAATCATGCCTTCTTGACGAAGGGATTGCGCAGAACCTTTACCTACGTCACCATAACCGATCACAAGTGCACGACGGCCAGATAAAAGCATATCTGTACCACGTTTGATTGCATCGTTCAGTGAGTGACGGCAACCGTATTTGTTGTCGTTTTTAGACTTGGTTACTGAATCGTTTACGTTGATTGCAGGAACTTTTAAAGTGCCATCACGAAGCATTTCATACAGACGTTGAACACCTGTCGTTGTTTCTTCAGTTACACCGTGAATTTTTTCAATCACTTCTGGGTATTTTTCATGAACAAGTAGTGTTAAATCACCGCCATCGTCAAGAATCATGTTGGCATCCCAAGGCGTGCCATTTACATTGATTTGTTGTTCAAGACACCACATGTATTCTTCTTCAGTTTCGCCTTTCCAGGCAAACACGGGAATGCCCGCAGCAGCGATTGCAGCAGCAGCATGGTCTTGAGTCGAGAAGATGTTACATGACGTCCAACGAACTTCAGCGCCCAATTCAACCAGCGTTTCAATTAAAACAGCTGTTTGAATGGTCATGTGGATACAGCCGAGAATTTTCGCGCCTGCAAGTGGTTTTGCTGCCGAGTAGCGTTTACGCAGACCCATGAGGGCTGGCATTTCAGCTTCAGCAAGTTTGATTTCTTTACGGCCGTAATCAGCAAGTGAAATATCAGCAACTTTGTAATCTGTAAATGAAGCAGTAACCGCGTTCATCAGGATCTCCTAGGAAAAAATAGATTGGATCGTTCTGTTCGCGGATGCCGTTGTTGATCAGAACGAATGTCTGACCGATGGTCGAGCCTAGCGATTTTACATTTAATGCCTGTAAAACGTCGCAGCATCCCTCGACTAGCGCAGTATTGTACTTGGAAATTGATTTTGTTCCAATCCTAAATTGATTAATATCTGACTAATAAGAAAATTTTGAGAATAAACTATGACTGATGGTTTTGAGTATGCAATCAAAGACTGGGCTGAAATTAAGGATAATTATGAGAATGGCAATTTAATTATTGGTAATGGGGCGAGTGTTGCTTTGCATCAAAAATTTCGTTTTGATTCTTTAAAAGAAGAGGCTGAAAAATTAAGACTTTTTAATGATGATATATCTAAACTTTTTATTGAGTTTGATACATCTGATTTTGAATTAATTTTACGATTGGTTTGGCATGCGAAGTTAATAAATAAGCATTTGGGAATAGTTGATCAAAAACTTGATTCAGCTTACGAAAATATAAAACAAGCTCTTATTAAAGTGGTGAAGGAAGTTCATTGTGAACATTCTGATATCGCGGATCAATTACCTCAGCTATATCAATTTACAAAACAATTTAGAACAGTAGTCTCCCTTAATTACGATTTAATCCTGTATTGGATTTTAATGTATGGAAATAGAAATGAAGATGGGCATAGATTTAAAGATTGTTTTCAAGGTAGCGGGTTATTTAGAAATAATTGGCAAGATTTGAGAAATCCTATTCGTAAGGAAAAAGAAGTAACTTTGAGTCTTTATCAACATGGTAATTTATCTATTTTCAGAGATGCAAAAAATACCGAAACTAAAGTTCAAAGAGGGGATTTTGAGGGTTTGTTAGAAGTTATTACTTCACAATGGGAAGATAATAAAATTCCTTTATTTGTTGCCGAGGGTACGGGAACTAAAAAGCTTGAATCTATAAAAAGTAGTTCCTATTTGAGTACTATTTTCTATGAAGTTCTACCAGATTTAATAACTCAAAAAGCTAATTTAGTCATTTATGGCTGGAGCTTAGGCAAGCAGGAATCACATTTGGTAAAGCAGATATTTAAGAACAAACAATCAGGTAAGGTGGCTATTTCTATATTTCAAAATAATCAGGAAGAGTGCCATCGAATTTATCGGCTTATAAAAAATGAAAAAGTAGCTCCAAATATCGAAATAGAATTTTTTGACAGCCAAAGTTCAGGTTGTTGGAATAATCCTTAAAAAAAAAGCCCATCATCTGATGGGCTTTTTTTTACTTATTTAGCTTCAGCAGCATCTGCTTTTTGAGTCCAGAACTCAGCCTGTTCTTCATTGCCATCTACGCCTAAACCATTGGCATAAATAAATGCAAGATCACGCATCGCCTGAACTTCGCCCCATTCCGCAGCCTGTTTTACCAAAGCAATCGATTTTTCGACGTCTTTTTCAATTACATCGCCACGACGGTAAAAACCTGCCAGCTCCAAAGTCGCAGCAGGGTGCTTCTCGATATTGGCCTTGCTTAACCAGTAATAGGCTAACTCAAAGTGAGCTTTGGATTCTTCAGGATCTTTTTCTGCTAACTCTTTGGCATAAACGGTATAACCTTCACCTAACCAGTACATTGCATCCACCAGCCCGCCATTGGCAGCTTTCAACGCCCATTCTTCAGCAAGAATGATGTCATCATCATGCTCGCTTTGCATATACAGTTCAGCCAGTTCAAATTGCGCTTCAGCATTGCCTGCTAAGGCAAGATTGGTCAGGACAGCAGAGGGAGAAACACGCTGGGTCATATCAACATCTCAAAAATATTGTGCGTAGACTAAAAGGTTTAAAGCAAAAAAGCCAATCCGAAAGTCAGCTTTTTAAAGAGATTGGTCAATCAAATGATTAGATCAAGCAAAGAATCCCTGAGATCAAGGCGATAAACACACAGAACATTACGATCACTTTAATTTTATTTTCCAGATAGCTCAGACTTAAACCGACCACCAGTGCTGCAAAAGTCAGACTACCCAGCCAGTAACTGATCATATTGCTGGCAGCTCCTGTACACAGGCACAGAATCAGGGCGAGTATGAGCAATACCCAGCCCAGAATAGTCGCAAGTTGTGTTTTTGCAGGCGCAGGTTCTGTGTCAAAAATCTGTTTTTGATGTTTCGACATCGACATTGCAAGCGCAAAGAAACCTAGTGAAGTTAAAGCCCAAATCAGTAAGAAGAACATCATGCCTGATTCTCCTTGAGAGCAATCTTGGCTTTTTTAGACGACAAGCCTTTATGGTTTTTCACTTTTTTAAATGAAAACCAGAATAAGATCGCAAGCACCCACATCGCCAGATCAAAAGAAGCAATGACCCATTGACCATGCATGATGGTGTTCCAGATCGCCTGACCGCCGGTCATGGAGTTCACGATTGGGAGCAAGGCAAATGCAGCAGTGGCAAGCAGTAATAGTTCCAGCCAGGCCTGACGATGACTGCGAATCATGGCATACAGCAACGTCAGCAACCAGACAATAAAGAAGCTACGAATTTCCCAGTTCAGACGCATCTCCATGTCTGCCGGAATAAAACGGTTGGCATAGAAATAGGCAGCACAGGCAACAGGTAAACCAATAATGGCAGCGATATTGGTGACTTCCACAAGACGATAACCAAACGATTTATAGCCTTGTTTCTGTTGCTGTGGTGCACGTTTGACACACCATAGAATCAAGCCGGTGGCAATCATCAAGGTACCCACCACACCTGACATGAACAATAACCAGCGTAACGCCAGATCTACGCCACGTGCTTCATGCAATGTGGTGAATACATTATAAATACCATTTGCGATTGAAGGCATTTTCAGTGTGGTTTGATCTGGCTTTAATTCACCTGTTACGCCATTAAAAGCAAGGCTCGGATAAACATTGCGATAAGCTACGCTGACTCCGTTTAAGGCACGAAGCTCAATTTCTGCTTTTACGGTATTTGGCTGGATAATAGTTATCATACCCACCGGATTATTTTTCCATTCTTTTTCGGCTGTTGCCAAGATCGGAGCTAGATCGGTTAACGGTGCAGGAGGTGCAGCTTGCATTTCATCACGAGAGCGGCGACCTTCACTGCGTGCAGACATTTCACCGCGCTCGCCACGATTTTCTCTCTCAGCTTGCGGTCGACGTTTTTTGCTCTCACTATGGGTTTCACGGGATTCAGCCTGAATACTGTTGTCTTGAACCAAACTCTTACGTTGATCCTGAAGGAAAGCACCACGATTTTCATAAATCTGGTTTACGCCCCAGGGCATGAGGGTAAAAAGCAATAATAATAAGCCACTGAAGGTAATCATGATGTGAAAGGGCAGGGCAAATACCGCAGTAGCATTGTGTGCATCCAACCATGAACGCTGACCTTTGCCGGGACGGAAAGTAAAAAAATCCTTGAAAATTTTCTTATGGGTAATGACACCGCTGATGATTGCCACCAGCATGAGCAGGGTCGCAACGCCGACCATCCAGCGCGCCCAGATTCTTGGCAAACCATACAATTCAAAGTGGAAACGGTATAAGAATGAACCACCGCGTGTTTCACGCGCTTGCAAAACTTCGCCGGTGGCGCTGTCAATCGTCACGCGGGTACCGCCACGACGGGCACGCGGATCTTCGCCGGCACTACGAATAGTCAGGGTGGTAGTATTTTGGCGTGAGTTAGGAAGCTGGATTGCCCAGCTGCCAGCATCCGGATGGTGCTGTTGCAGATAAGCCAGTGCCACACGGGTTTGTTCGATTTGAGTCTTTGGTGGAACTGATTGATGAAATTCCGGTTTCATCCAGACGGTAATTTCGTTCTGGAAAAAGCTTAAGGTTCCGGTCAAGAAAATCGCATATAAAAGCCAGCCTAAAATCAGACTGGCCCAGGTATGCAACCACGACATCGACTGGCGTGGACCTTCGGGTTTTGCATCTACTCTCATCTCAATTTCCTAAAAGCTTATAGGCGATATAGAGTAAAACACCGGGAATCGCGATCCCGAGCGTAGCTTTGAGCGTCTTATTCACCATAAATACCCAGATAAATGCAGCAGCATTCAAGCTAAAGCCAATCAGGGTGGCGGACATGGCTGCACTGCTTCCACTGTCGATAAAAAGCTGGGCAATCACGATCGTTGCCAGTGTAGCCAGTAGATAACCGCCAGCACCCGCCAGAATAAAGCGATATAAAATCATCCCACGATAAGCCAGCATACTTGCTTTGACTTTATTTTTGCTTGATGGTTTCGGTGCAGTAACTGTTCCAGTCGCTATGGCTTGCATATTCGGACTATTCATCATCGAAAATTCTATTTACAAACTTATGAGGTAATTAATGATAATGATAACAATTATTGTTTAGATTTTAAATATGGGTTGTTGAACTATTTATATGAAAAATAAGTAAAACTGGAAGTTAGGTTAAAAAAGAGAGGGGGAAGGGAATTAAAAAAGATCAAAATGTAAGGCTTGAAAATAAAAACAGCGGCTCGAAGGCCGCTGTCTAAACTTCATTTATTCACGATTAGTCTTGCTGAATACCTGCAACCACCCAGTCCTGATTTGAACCTGCTGGTTTGGTGAAATGCCAGATTTCTGCGAACGGTTGCGGCAAGCTGTTTAAGTCTTCGCTTACCGTACCTGTAAAGCGTACGCTGACAATATACTGGCCATTGTCAGTCGATGAGTCGACGACCATCGCATTCAGATTTGAAAACTCGGCAACATCCTGATCCTGATTGCTCATGATGTCGTTATACATTGATTGATAAAGTTCAGGAGTCAGATAACGCTGAATTTCAGAAATGTTGCTTGCTGTATTCATGGACTGAATATGGTTAAAACGCTGACGCGCTACACGCAAGAATGCTGCAGGTTCAGTACCATCCGGTAACTGGCTGCCACTTTGGGTATAAGCTGCACCAAAAGGCGCGTTATTTACCGGAGCAGAACCGAACGGAGCATTGTTGCTTGACGTTTGACCACCCACATTCTGACCAAAAATATTGGTACTGTCACCACCGCGAGGTGCAGTCGGTGCCTGACCAAAAGGTGCTGTATTACCAGCACCGCTATTTGGTGCGTATGGGTTAGAAGCTACTTTTTTTTTTGCGCCCATCTTACGGAAAATGAAGAAGGCAACAGCAGCAGCAAGAAGGATCCAGATCCAGCCTGGAATACCACCTTTTTCCTCTTCGGCTTGAGCAGCCTGAGCTTCAGATGCTGCTACACTTTGATCATCCGCCAAGGCATTGGCAGCAACTGCACCAATCGCAGCACCGGCTACACCCGCGGCAACCATGCCGCCGACACCCGGACCGGATTTTTGCTGGGTTGCAGCACCGGCAACTGGCGCTTGTTGAGCAGGCGCAGCTTGACGAGGTTGTTGATAAGATTGAGTAGGTTGTGCAGAACGTTGCATGCCGTGACTTTTACCGCCACCGGCACGTTTTGCTTCAGCTGCAAAAGGCGCAACCAATAAAACTGCTGTCAAGATACCTGTGATCAAACCGCGCTGTCGAACTTCCATTCATTTTTCCTATGAGAATAAAACCTGTTTGTACAGTCTATTTATATAGGCTTTGTGTGGAATTTCAATCAAAAATCTGTATTTTTTTGCTCTTTATACGAAATGAGCCGGTTTACAGTTAATTGAGTTCATCACTCAGCGCCATTGCCTCGCTCAAGGCTTCATGTAAACGCGCAACTGCAATAATTTGCACGCCCTCGATGGATTTTTGCGGTGCATTGCCGCGAGGGACAATAATGTATTTAAAACCATGTTTAATCGCTTCTTTCAGCCGTTCCTGACCGTTCGGCACAGGGCGAATCTCTCCAGACAGTCCGACTTCCCCAAAAACCGCCAGCTGTTGCGGTAAGGCTTTGCCACGAATGCTGGAAGCGCAGGCGAGAAGTACCGCCAGATCCGAACCTGTTTCGGTAATTTTCAATCCACCGACAATATTGACATAAACATCCTGGCCGGAGGTTTGCACACCACCATGCCGATGCATGACTGCAAGGAGCATATTTAGACGGTTCTGATCCAAACCAAGCGCTACGCGTCTTGGTTGGCCATGTGCATCATCGACCAGTGCCTGAACCTCAACCAGTAGCGGGCGCGTACCTTCGCGGCTGATCATTACAATCGAACCGGGAATCGCTTCATCATAACGGCTTAAAAAGATGGCTGAAGGATTGGAAACTTCGCGCAGACCTTTATCGGTCATGCCGAACACACCGAGCTCATTGACCGCACCAAAACGGTTTTTGACCGCTCGGATCATCCGGTAACGTGAATCCGACTGGCCTTCAAAATACAGCACACAGTCCACCATATGTTCCAGTACACGTGGGCCGGCCAGTGCGCCTTCTTTGGTTACATGACCGACCAGAAACAAAGACGTGCCACTATTTTTGGCAAAACGGGTCAACAAGGCCGCTGATTCACGAATTTGTGAGACACCACCTGGTGCAGATTGCAGGGTTTCGGTGTACAGGGTTTGGATCGAGTCCAGGATTGCCACCGCAGGACGTTGCTGGGCCAGTACTTCACAAATACGTTCGACGCAGGTTTCTGCCATGACTTTGAGCTGGTCGGTCGGCAGATCCAGACGCTGGGCACGTAAAGCCACCTGAGACAAGGATTCCTCACCGGTCACATACAGGGCCGGATTTTTGGCAGATGCCATGTGTGTGGCTGTTTGTAGCAAAATGGTGGATTTACCAATCCCGGGATCACCGCCGATCAGGACCACCGACCCGGTTACCAGTCCGCCACCCAAGACCCGGTCAAATTCGCTGATACCCGTTGGTAGACGGGTTTCATGAGAGACTGAGACCTGATTTAAAGTCGTGATGCTGGACGCCTGGCCTGCATATCCACCACCGATTTTTGGCTGGGCGCGATGCGTCACTGCCGGTGCAATGGTCACCTCAACCAGGCTGTTCCATTCCCCGCATTCAGAACACTGCCCCGACCATTTTGGATGATCGGCACCACACTGTTCACAACGATACACACTTTTTGCTTTAGCCATATTTGAAGATGTAGCGATTGAAATTGAGTGACAGCATAGCGGTGAATGCTATAGAAAACCAAGCCTTTCACCTGAAAAATCATGGTTTTTACGACAAGGCTTGTCGTTTTTATTTATGCTGATTTGAATGCTATGCGTCAACGCCGTCTATAATGCCCATCTTGTTATGCTGGAATGGAACAGATCTTGTCACAATTGCTGAAACATATTGATGCGATCGCACGTGAAAAAAACCGTGATGTGCTGTTTGTGCATTTTGATCATTATGTACATCCAGATCGGGACACAAACTCGGTTCGCCAAATGTTGATCGGCTGGCTAGAGCAACAGGGCATTGTCTATATGCCGTGTTTAGGTGTGGATCAAACCGTCCATAGTGAAATCTACCTGGGTGGTCTTTATCTGGATGTACCTTTTGATTTGCATCATAAAACCTATCAAAAATTGAGTGGGTATCTGGAAGATGAACAGGGCAATATGAAAATTAAAGGCATTCAGTTTTTTGTTTTATCTTTGGGACTAGCACTGGAGCTTGAATCTGAGTGGGACAAGCTGGCTTGTAGTGGTTTACGTTGCTAAAATTTCATAATGAAAAATGGGAAAACTGAAGTATAAAAAAGCCACGATTTACGTGGCTTTTTTATATGTGAATTGAATATTTACACAACTTATCAATTAATAAAGTTCACCAGATTTACGTCTTGCAATGAAGTCTTTCGACTCTTTGGCAATAACACCAGACAGAAGTAATAAGCCAATCAGGTTTGGAACCGCCATCAGGCCGTTGAAGGTGTCGGCAAATAGCCAGACCAGATCCAGTGTGGCCACACAGCCAATGAAAACTGTAGCAATGTAAATGATACGGTAAGGCAGTACGAATTTTTCACCGAGTAAATAGGTGGCACATTTTTCTCCGTAGTAGCTCCAGCCTAAAATGGTGGAATAGGCGAAGAAAATAATACCGAAAGTGACCACCCAACCACCGACACCCGGCAGCAGTTTGTCGAACACGCCGATAGTCAGTACCGCACCGGTTTGATCTCCGAATGAATTACCGGCCATGATATAACCCATCACCAGGACAATACCGGTAATTGAACAGACAATAATCGTATCAATGAAGGTACCGGTCATGGATACCAAACCTTGACGGGCCGGATGATCGGTTTTTGCCGCTGCGGCAGCAATCGGCGCAGAACCCATGCCGGCTTCGTTGGAGAATACACCACGTGCCACACCATAACGAATCGCCGCACCAATCGCACCGCCCACTGCAGCTTCACCGGTAAATGCATAGGTGAAGATCATTTTTAGTGCCGGCACGACCAGTTCCAGATTATTAAAAATAATAATCAGACCGCCAGCCACATAACCCACCGCCATAATCGGCACGATCACAGAAGAAGCTTTGGAAATCGATTTAATCCCGCCCAAAATCACCAGTGCTGAAAAGGCAGTGATAATGATCCCCGTCATCCAGGTTTCGATGCCCAAGCTGTTTTCAACCGCCAGTGCTACAGTATTCGACTGTACTGAACTGCCGATTCCAAAAGAAGCCAGTGTCCCGAACAAGGCAAAAATCAGTGCCAGCCATTTCCATTTCAGACCACGCTCGATGTAGTACATCGGACCACCCGACATTTCACCTTTTTCATTTTTGACTCGGTATTTGACTGCCAGAACACCTTCGCCATATTTGGTGGCCATACCAAACAGGGCGGTCATCCACATCCAGAACACGGCGCCCGGACCCCCGAGGACACATGCAGTGGCTACGCCGGCAATATTACCGGTACCAATCGTGGCAGAGAGTGCGGTCATGAGTGAAGCGAATTGGGAAATGTCCCCTGAGTGGTCAGGATGCTTGCCAAAGACCTGTTTGAAGGCTAGGGGCAACATGCGGAACTGCCAGAACAATAAACGGAAGGTGAGGAAGATCCCGGTACCAACAATCAGTACCAGCATATAAGGGCCCCACACCCAGCCGCTTAAAGTTTCCATTAAACTTTGTAAATTTTGCATAAAATTCTTCTTATTGATCCATGTCTGTGTAGTTCGAGGTATTGATTAAAAAGCAATTGCTATGCCAGATGCATTCATCCTGAATGCATAAATTGGCTGAATAGTGTTCTATTTTTTACACAGTTTTAAAAATTTGACAAGAAATTACTGGAATATCGCAGGTCAAAAATAAAGCAGAAATGTAACTGTAGAGCGATATAAGAAAAATAAATTAACTTCTTCAATTAATCAGGAAATACAAATGATGCAAATTTTATTTTTGTATTCAGCATTTTTTACGTTAATTTGTCGCGAGTAAAACTCAAAGTTGTAATTAATAATGTCAGAAAAATATAACAATTCGTCGGCAGAGCACGGTGAATTAAAGCGGAGTTTGTCCAATCGGCACCTACAGTTAATTGCCATTGGGGGCGCCATCGGAACTGGCCTGTTTATGGGGTCGGGTAAAACCATCAGTCTCGCAGGTCCTTCGATTCTGGTGATCTATATGATCATCGGTTTTATGGTCTTTCTGGTGATGCGTGCATTGGGTGAACTGTTACTCTCCAACTTGCAATATAAATCTTTTATTGATTTTGCCACGGATTTGATCGGGCCTTGGGCCGGATACTTTGTTGGCTGGACCTACTGGTTGTGCTGGATTACCATCGGGATCGCGGATCTGTCAGCCATTATTTACTATCTGCAATTCTTCAATAATGGCTTGCCCTTTAGCCCTGAAGAAGGCGTCATGATCAGTGTTGCCGCGATTGTGTTTATCATGGGGCTGAATCTGGTCACGGTAAAACTGTTTGGAGAAATGGAATTCTGGTTTGCCCTGGTCAAAATTATCGCTATTGTGGTGCTGATTGCCGTTGGTCTGTGGATGGTATTTACCGGCTTTACCAATGATGCCGGTACGGTCGCATCCTTTAGTCATATCTGGGAGCATGGCGGTTTGTTCCCGACGGGTGCCATGGGCTTCCTGGCCGGTTTCCAGATTGCAATCTTTGCCTTTGTCGGGGTAGAGCTGGTGGGTACTACCGCGGCTGAAACTAAAGATCCGGAAAAGAACCTGCCAAAAGCAGTGAACTCTATTCCGATCCGTATCATTATTTTCTATGTTTTGGCACTGCTAATTGTGATGTCAGTAACTCCATGGAACCAGATTGACCCGAATGTCTCGCCGTTTGTAAACCTGTTCAGTCAGGCTGGCATTGCCGCGGCTGCGATCATCATGAACCTGGTGGTATTGTCCTCGGTAATGTCATCGATGAACAGTGGCGTATTCTCGACCAGCCGTATGCTGTTTGGCCTGTCGCGTGAAGAGCAGGCACCGATGGCTTTTGGTCGTCTGAACCGTCGCGCAGTGCCTGCCAATGCCTTGTATTTCTCGGCGGTATGTTTGTTGCTGGGAGCAGCACTCCAGTATTTTGTTCCGGATACAGTTCGGGCCTTTACCTTGGCAACGACTTTATCTACGATTCTGTTTATCTGTGTCTGGATCATCATTATCTGGAGCTATATCGTGTATTACAAAACACGACCAGAGCTGCATGCCAAATCGACCTTTAAATTACCAGGTGGTTTAGTGACCTGTTGGATCGTGATTATCTTCTTCCTGAGCATGATCGTGGTCTTGGCGCTGGAAGAGGATACTCGCCAGGCACTGATGATCAGTCCGATCTGGTTTATCCTGCTAATCATTGGCTATTTTGGTTTCTATAAACAGAAACATAAATAAACCTTATCAATAAAAACGTCAGCGATCTGCTGGCGTTTTTTTTTGTCTAAAGATACTCTCTAGCGTTTAACGCTTGGGTCATGCCGAATGATCGCGTTATACTTCATCGAAACTATTACATTAGGTGGTCAGATGCGCCAAGTCATTTGCTACATCAGTATCTTAGCGACGGGTCTTGCTCTTGCAAGTTGTGGACAGTCAGGTGCTTTGCACTTGCCAAATGATCCGAATTACGACAAGCGTGCCAAGTATCTGTTATACAAAAATACTGAAACTGAGCCTAAAGCGTCCGATGAAGAACGCGAGGCACCCGTGCAACAACAGTTTGCTGCACCTACCGATTCAGACGTTAAAACCACACCATAACGCTTTCACAGAAAGGATACCTTCATGAGTTTCACCCGCATTAATGGGGTATTGCACGCTGAGCAATGTTCATTACAACAGCTCGCGGAGCAATTTGGCACACCACTCTATGTTTATTCTAAAGCCACTTTGGAAAAGCATTTTTTAGATATGGATCGTGCTTTTGATTTTATCGACCATCAAATCTGTTTTGCGGTAAAGTCCAACTCTAATCTTGCGGTATTGAATGTATTGGCCAAACAGGGTGCCGGTTTTGATATTGTGACCGGTGGTGAATTGGCGCGTGTGCTGAAAGCCGGTGGTGATGCATCGAAAATCGTATTTTCGGGCTTGGGTAAATCTGAAGCGGATATCAAAAAAGCGTTGGAAGTCGGCATTGCCTGTTTCAACGTGGAATCTTATGCCGAGCTGGATCGTATCCAGAAGGTTGCGGCTGAATTAAATATCAAAGCGCCGATTTCATTACGTGTGAATCCTGATGTCGATGCCAAAACCCATCCTTATATTTCAACCGGCTTAAAAGAAAATAAATTCGGTATTCCGTCTGATAGCGTGTTTGAAACTTATCAATATGCAGCGTCATTGCCAAATCTGGATGTGGTTGGGATTGACTGCCATATCGGTTCACAGCTGACTGAAACCCAGCCATTTGTGGATGCACTGGATCGTGTCATTGTGATGATCGACCAGTTAAAAGAGCTGGGCATTCACCTCAAACACATCGATATCGGCGGTGGTCTGGGTGTGACGTATAAAGATGAAACCCCGCCGTCGGTTGAAGAATATGCCAATGCGCTACGTCCAGCTTTAGAAAAATTGGGCTTGAAAGTGTATATGGAACCGGGACGTAGTATCTCTGCCAATGCAGGTGTGCTGCTGACTAAAGTGGATCTATTAAAACCAACGAATCACCGTAATTTCGCGATTATTGATGCTGCGATGAATGACCTGATTCGTCCTGCTTTATATGAAGCATGGATGGACATTCAATCTGTTACACCTCGTACCGATGTCGAAACGAAAGAATGGGATGTCGTGGGCGCAATTTGTGAAACTGGTGATTTTCTGGGTAAAGAGCGTGAGCTTGCGATCAAGGAAAATGATGTGCTGGCAGTACTCGGTGCAGGTGCGTATGGTTTTGTGATGAGTTCAAATTACAACAGCCGTGGACGTGCTGCTGAGGTAATGGTCGATGCTGATCAGGCACATTTGATTCGTGAACGTGAGACGATTGAATCACTTTGGGAACGTGAGCGTTTATTGCCTTAAGGATAAATCAGGATGTTATTAGAATTTACCAAGATGCATGGTCTGGGCAATGACTTTATGGTGGTTGATCTGATCAGCCAGCGTGCTTATTTAGACACTTTGACCATTCAGCGTTTGGCCAATCGTAACTTTGGCATTGGTTTTGATCAACTCTTGGTGGTTGAGCCACCCGATGTCCCAAGTGCAGACTTTAAATATCGGATTTTTAATGCCGATGGTTCAGAAGTGGAACAATGTGGCAATGGCGTGCGCTGTTTTGCCAAATTTGTACATGATCGTCAGCTCACCACCAAAACCAAAATCAAGGTACAAACCAAATCTGGTATTGTAGAGCCGGAATTGGGTGCGAATGGTTGGGTACGGGTCAATATGGGTTATCCAAAATTTTTGCCTCAGGAAATTCCATTTGTAGCTGATGCGCCGGAGAGCCTGTATGACATCGATCTTGCTGGCGGTGAAAAGCTGACCATTGATGTGGTCAATATGGGGAATCCACATGCGGTGACAATCGTGCCGGATGTGATTGCTGCCGATGTCGCACGTATTGGTCCACAAGTTGAATCACATGCGCGCTTCCCGGCACGAGTCAATGCTGGCTTTATGCAGATTATTGATGAAAAACATGCACGTTTACGTGTGTACGAGCGTGGTGTAGGCGAGACCTTAGCTTGTGGTACAGGTGCCTGTGCTGCCGCAATTTCAGGTATGCGTCGTGGTCTGCTGTCGAGTAAAGTCGAAGTTGAACTGGCAGGCGGCAAGCTGCAAATTGAGTGGAAAGAAGGTGATGTGGTCTGGATGACTGGACCAACGGCGACCGTATATGAAGGGCGTCTGGATTTACGTTATTTCCAGGGTTAAGCGGTATTACTTTGAAACAAGCCTATCCATGAGATAGGCTTTTTGCTTTCTATTTTATTGATCTAATTCTGCTTGCAGGTCTGCCATCATTTGTTCATACGTGGCTTCAAATATCATTCGATCGCCACCAATGCTGTAGAAACTTGGAATGATAAAAGTCACTAGATTGCTAAATTCAGGGTTGGCATAAAGCATGTCTACAAATACTTCAATTTGATCATCTTGAATGCCAAAGCTTGAGGCAATTTTTTCAAATTCAGGATAGAAGTCTTGGATATTATCTGGATTAAAGCGCTTTTGTAACTCCTTTAATTCATTGGTGAGTTCTTCGACCTGTAGGCTGTTCAAATTAAAAGATGCTGCAATTTTTTCAAATGAATGCATTTTATACTCGCTATGAAATCGTTTTTATGTCATGTTTTTTGGTAAGTGATTTGATATTAGCAAAAGCTGATCAGAATTTATCTTATAAAATGAATTTTAAATGATTGATTTTTTAGATACAAAATATAGATAGATGTAATATTGAGAAAGGTGGATTGGTGTAGGAAGGTTTATATTAATGGATGCAACACAATTATTATCCATCTGGCTAAAAGAACGTGAAATTCAAAACCAGTCCAAACATACCTTGCAAGCCTATGAACGTGATGTCTCGGATTTTTTAGAATTTTGCCAGCATGAACAGCTCAATTTAAATGATGTAGAAGCTACCGATTTACGCCAGTTTCTGGCTGAGAAAGTGGAACAGCATCAGTTAAGTCCCAGCAGTCTGCAACGTATGCTTTCGGCTATTCGCCAGTTTATGAAATGGGCCGAGCAGGCTCAGCATATGGCTTTTAATCCGGCGGATGATTTTCAGTTAAAACGTCAATCGCGTCCTTTGCCCGGCATGGTGGATATTGAAACCATCAACCAGATTATTGATCAGCCTGCGCCTGAAAATGAAATACAACAGCAAATGTGGCTTCGGGATAAAGCGATTTTGGAATTGCTTTATTCCAGTGGGTTGCGTCTGGCAGAACTGCAAAGCCTGAGAATTAAAGATATTGATTTTAATCGGCAATTGTTACGTATTATCGGTAAAGGCAATAAAACCCGGATTGTGCCTTTTGGCTCCAAGGCCAAAGACAGCGTGATGGCCTGGTTGCAAGTCTATCCTTTATGGAATGGTGATTTTGTGCCGGAGGCGAATGTATTTATTACCCAGAAAGGCAATCCGCTTGGTGCACGACAAATTGAAAATCGGGTCAAGTTTCAGGCGCAGCGCGCAGGCGTGAATGTAGATTTACATCCACATTTATTAAGACATTGTTTTGCCAGTCATATGTTGTCGAATAGCCGGGACTTACGTGCGGTGCAGGAAATGCTAGGTCACAGCAATTTAACCACCACGCAAATTTATACCCACGTCGATTTTGACCATCTGGCCCAAATTTATGATCAGGCTCATCCGCGTGCGCAGCATAAAGAAGATTGATCATGTGCCAAGTGTTAAAGAATAAAAATCATGAAAATTGTATTTTTGGCACAAAACTTTCATATATAAACCTTAAAATGGAATTGAACTGAACATTGGCGTTCGAGTAAGCATTTCACTATTGTCTTATTCGTTAAATGCGCCATTTCAGGTATAACAATAACTAGTATCTAATATTTAAAATGAAAATATTGCTGAGCAGCATCTCAGCATTTGACCGATGGGAGGTGACATGGACACACTGGTAATTGCAGATATAGAGCAAAAATATGCACAATTAAGTGAAGCTCAAAAAGAAATGTTTGCAGGTTATGGTCTGCGACAAATCAAGCATTTTGTGGACATTAGCTTACCCAATCTTGAAGCGACTTTACCTGAAGGCGCCATCATTCAAGGCATTAATGCCGATGGGAAAGTTCAGGCCTTTAATGCGGCGACTGGACAATACTATTTATGGATTTCTGACTTACAATGGCAATTGTCGAATCGTGCGACCCAGGCAGTCGATTTAAAAGAAGATGCGATTGCAATTTGGCAAATTTTTGAATTGGCAGACTATGAGCTGGTAGATTTAAGCCATGTACATCGTGATTTTTTAGCACAAGAAACTGAGTAAATTCTGAAGCATCCACATAACATAAAAATAAGATTCAGTCCTGTGATTTGGCTTTGCTCAAGAGGAAAAGGTTGTCTTCTATAGGCAACCTTTTCTTATAGTAGAACTTTCAATCTATGCGCTTGCAGCACATGTTATGGTTTAAGCAAGCATACGATTATGCAAATCTTAAATTAAGAACATAGCGTCGTTGTCTAAAATCAGTTTGCCTATAAATCTTCTAAAGGCAGCTGGAAACTCTGTTTAATAATCTGACTCGGTAAATCTGTTTTGACACTGGTAATACCATTTTTTTTGGTCAGATGGGTCGACTGAAATTTACGGTAACTTTCCAGATCAGGCACCACAACTTTCAACATGGCATCGCTCTCTCCCAAAATAATGTAGCACTCCATCACTTGCGGCAATTCTTTCATCGCCTCAATAAAGGTATCAATGGTTTCGGCATCCTGACCGACCAGCCAGATGCGCGAAAATAAAATCAGCTGAAAACCAATTTTTTGTTGGTCGACAATAGTCGTGTAATTCTGAATGACGCCTGCATCTTCCAGTAATTTTACCCGGCGTAAACAGGACGAAGGTGAAAGTCCGATTTCACGTGCCAGATCATTATTCTGAATACGGCCATTGGCCTGTAAATGTCGAATGATATTTTTATCAATTCGATCAAGTTTTACCCGCACAGACTTGGTGGATATTTTCATAAATTAGAATAATATTCGAAAAATAATACTTATTATAAAATAAATTGAAAGCCAATTTTGTAAAAAATCGCAGATACTTATTTCACTTTCTGGAGTTTGAAAGGAAAAGGAAATGTCTGTATTTGTACTCTTTGCACTGACCGTGCTTCCCCTGATTTTTACGCCTGGACCCGATATGTTATTTATCCTGTCTCAAGTGATGGGTAAAGATGCAAAAGCAGGCATGATGGCAACCTTAGGGGTGTGTTGCGGTTATCTGGTGCATTCTATTCTGGTGGCACTCGGGATTGCGGCTATTATTGTCTCTTTTCCGGTGCTGTTTGAAACGATTCGCTGGCTCGGGATTGCTTATCTGCTGTATCTGGCCTTTGGTTTGCTCAAATCGGTATTCAGTAAAAACGCGCTGAACATTGAGAAAAAGACCTCAGCCAATCCGATTAAAAAAGGTTTTTTTACCGCACTGTTAAATCCGAAAGGCATGTTGATTTATTTTGCGATTTTGCCACAGTTTATTGATAAATCAGCCAATACTGTCAGTCAAGGTTTGATTCTGTCCTTTATTTTTATCAGTCTGATTTTTGTGGTGTATTGTGGCTTAAGTATTTTATTCAGCAAAATCAGCCAGAAAACCCAAATGGATGAACGTAAACAAAAATGGGTGGATGGAACTTCTGGTGGTTTACTGGCACTTGCCGCAAGCTGGCTCATCATTAATTAGGGTGTGTTGACACTTTTAGCTTAAAAAAATAGCGAAGTAGTAAAATCAAATCGCCAAACCCAATTTTACTATTCGCTATGCCTCGTACCATGCTGACAGATCAACACTGGCAAAAGTTGAAAGTTATTCTGCGTAATTTATCCATTCACCACAACTCAAATTTACGCAATTTTATTGAAGCTATTCTCTATAGAATTAGAACAGGCTGTCCGTGGCGAGATATTCCTTGTTGTTTTGGTCATTCAAACTCTATTTTCAAACGTTTTAATCGTTGGTCAAGCAGCGGTAAGTTACTTAGATTATTCAA
>NZ_JALGQY010000036.1:0-29291 GCF_022809915.1 Acinetobacter lwoffii
AAGAAATTATCAAAGTTCTGTTGCTTTAGCCTGTATATTTTTATGGCTACCTTTATAGGGTTAATTATGAACAGTAAATGTCAACAGACCCTAAATTACAGGCATAAAAAAACCAGCTTTCGCTGGGTTCTTTATTTGCACCATCTTTCTATAGTAGAAGAATGGTGCCCGAGGCCAGACTCGAACTGGCACGCTTTGTGGGCGGGGGATTTTAAATCCCCTGTGTCTACCGATTTCACCACTCGGGCTTTAACAAGATGGAGGCGGAGGTCGGAATCGAACCGGCGTCCACGGAGTTGCAGTCCGCTGCATGACCACTCTGCCACCCCGCCGCGTCTTGTTGATGCGTATATTAGCAAGCTCAGAAAAAAAAACAATAGTGTATTCATCTGTATGCGCATAAAAACATCATCTGGCGGAAAATATTTAAATTATTCATGTAGAATGTGCAAAATTGATTCATATCAACACTTGGGAGAAGTGCCGTGGCATTAGTTCTAGACGGTCGTGCATTGGCGAAGCAAATTGAAGCTGACTTGTTTACTCGCGTAGAAGCGCTGAAAGCAAAATCAGGTCGTACTCCAATTCTTGCGACGATTTTGGTAGGTGACGATGGTGCATCTGCAACTTATGTTCGCATGAAAGGCAATGCCTGCCGCCGTGTTGGTATGGATTCACTCAAAGTGGAACTTCCTAAAGAAACCACAACTGAAGAATTATTGGCTGAAATTGAAAAATTAAATGCAAATCCTGATGTGCACGGTATTCTGCTTCAGCACCCGGTTCCTGCGCAAATTGATGAGCGTGCCTGTTTCGATGCAATCTCGCTTGAAAAAGACGTAGATGGTGTCACTTGCCTGGGCTATGGTCGTATGGCAATGGGTGAGGCAGCCTATGGTTCAGCGACGCCTGCGGGTATTATGACTATCCTGAAAGAGAACAACATTGAAATCGCTGGTAAACATGCGGTAGTTGTAGGTCGTTCTGCAATTTTGGGTAAACCAATGGCTGCGATGCTGCTAGAAGCGAATGCAACCGTAACCATTTGCCATTCACGTACTCAAGATCTTGCAAGCTTTGTTAAGCAAGCAGATATCATTGTCGGTGCGGTAGGTAAAGCAGAATTAATTCAAAAAGACTGGATCAAACAAGGTGCAGTGGTTGTTGATGCTGGTTTCCATCCACGTGATGGCGGTGGTGTTGGTGATATCCAACTTGTTGGCATTGAAGAAATTGCTTCTGCTTACACACCAGTTCCGGGTGGTGTAGGTCCAATGACGATTACCACTTTAATCCGTCAAACGGTTGAAGCTGCTGAAAAAGCTTTAGGTTAATCAAATCCTCCCTAACCCTCCTTTTTCAAAGGAGGGAACTCTGATCACTATTTTTGGATGGAGTTTCCCCCTCTTTTTTAAAGAGGGGCTAGGGGAGATTCTTCAAAGACATTAATACTAATTAAAAGAAATCTAATGAGCTGCACCTTCCGACTCCCTCAAGCCCCAGAACATCTACTAAAAGCCTTGCATGATGTGATTCCACACTGTGAGCTACATGCACAGCAATTGCCGGATACACCCATTTCCCTGTGGCTGATTCCGCCAGTATTCCCAACAGATAAGCTGGATGATGAGGTGATTCGTCGCATTTGGAATGATACACCATACTGGATCTTTTGCTGGGCCTCAGGCTTGGCGATGGCGCAGTGGCTATTGGCAGAGCCGCATCATGTTAAAGACAAAGTAGTTTTGGATTTTGGGGCGGGATCGGGCGTAGTTGCCATTGCGGCGAAAATGGCAGGTGCAAAACGTGTGATCTGCTGTGATATCGATCAAGTTAGTCTAGATGCCTGTCGTGCCAATGCAGAGCTAAATGATGTCGAGCTTGAATATCTGGATGACCTATATAAGGCAGAGCAGGTGGATATTCTATTAGCCGCAGATGTGCTCTATGATCAATGTAACCGTTTCTTCCTGGATGAGTTTTTAAAATTTGCACCTGAGGTGTGGGTTGCAGACAGTCGGGTAAAAAACTTTAGTCATCCTCAATATAAAAAACTGGATGAACGTAGTGCGACAACATGGCCAGATCTGGATGAATCACCAGAATTTCGTAATGTCAGTTTCTATAAAACACGTTAAAGTTGAAAAATCAAAAAGGGCAGTTAGCCCTTTTTGATTGTCTTACTCTGATTAAGTAACTAAATATCAGATATTAAGAACAAGTATAACGAATAACGCGCATGGTCGTTGGGCGGGCTTCTAAGGCTTCGCGTGCACCCGGGTTCTCGCTATTATGTAAATCAGGCGTATTGCTCAAGCTGATTTGCGTACGGCTATTACCCAGTTGGCGGCCATAGTTTTCTTGTTCCGCAGTTGGATTGGAAATTTCATTGGTGCTTAAAATCTGAATATTATAAGTTTTGGAATTTCCTAATACGTGTCTGCAGGCAGCTTGCAAGCGATTTTCATCCTGACTTGGTCGTCCTGAAAGCGTATAGCTCAAGGTTGCTGTATTGCCTGAACGTTCCAGAATCTCATAGCCACTTTGTCCATTGAATTGATGGGGTGTGGTCTGACATGCACTCAGTACAAAACTGCTTGCAGCCATAGCCAAAATTACTGTTGTTCTTTTCATATTTATAGTTCCTGAAGTCTTGGCTTAAGTATGCCATATTTTGCTTAAGCTGCTGCTCTGGTCAATTGTGATCAATTGTTTAAACAGCCAATAAAAAAGGCCGCTTACGCGACCTTTTTTAAATTAAATCAGCAATTAAGCAGATTTAACCGCAGCAATAAGTTCTGCTTGACGAGTTTTTAACGCTTCCGGTAAACGCTCACCTAGCTTGTCGAACAATTCAGTATGGCTTTCAAGTTCTTTGATCCATTGATCTTTATCTTGAGAAGTTACTAGGTCAAATTGTTCTTTAGTGAAGTCAGAACCAGTCCAGTTCAACTGTTCATAAGTAGGAACTAGGCCAATTGGTGTTTCAACAGCCTCAGCACGACCTTCACAACGGTCAATGATCCACTCAAGAACACGCATGTTTTGACCGAAACCAGGCCATACGAAGTTGCCTTCAGCATCACGACGGAACCAGTTCACGTTGTAGATACCTGGAAGTTTGTTGCCAGCAGCGGCAGCTTTCGCACCCACTTGCTCGCCCATTTCTAACCAGTGCGTGAAGTAATCCGCCATGTTGTAGCCAGCGAATGGCAGCATCGCGAACGGGTCACGACGAACGATACCTTGTTGGCCAACAGCAGCAGCAGTGGTTTCAGATCCCATAGTCGCAGCTTTGTAAACACCGTCAACCCAGTCAAATGCTTCTGAAATTAGAGGCACTGTGTCTGCACGACGACCACCGAAGATGAACGCAGAAATTGGCACACCAGCTGGATTTTCCCAGTCAGCGTCAATAGAAGGGCATTGACCAGCTGCAACTGTGAAACGAGCATTTGGATGCGCTGCTTTTTCTTCGCCAGTGTGTGGTTGGCCTTTCCAGTTAGTCAGGTTGGCAGGCGCTTCTTTAGTCAGACCTTCCCACCATACTTCACCGTTGTCAGTCACAGCGACGTTTGTATAAATCACGTCTTTGTGCATGGTTGCCATACAGTTCGGGTTGGTCTTGGTGTTGGTACCAGGCGCTACACCGAAGAAGCCAGCTTCAGGGTTGATTGCATATAAGCGACCGTCTTCACCTGGTTTGATCCAAGCAATATCGTCACCTACAGTTTCAATCTTCCAGCCTTCATAGCCTGCTGGTGGAATCAACATAGCGAAGTTTGTTTTACCACATGCAGATGGGAATGCAGCTGCGATGTAGTGTTTTTCGCCTTGTGGATTGGTCACGCCAAGGATCAGCATGTGTTCAGCTAACCAGCCTTGTTGACGACCCATAAATGATGCAATACGTAATGCTAGGCATTTTTTACCCAACAATGCGTTACCGCCATAACCAGAACCATAAGACCAGATCTCACGCGTTTCTGGGTAATGCACGATGTATTTTTCTTTGTTGCAAGGCCATGCAACATCTTTTTCGCCGTTCGCAAGCGGAGCACCTACAGTGTGTACGCAAGGAACGTATTCACCGTCAGTACCAAGAACGTCATAAACAGCTTTACCCATGCGAGCCATTTTAGACATGCTTACTGCAACGTAAGGAGAGTCAGTTAACTCGATACCGATATGAGCGATATGAGAACCCAATGGACCCATTGAGAATGGAACCACATAAAGTGTACGACCTGCCATTGAACCGTCAAATAAACCGTTCAATTTTTCGCGCATGACAGCAGGTGCTTCCCAGTTGTTGGTCGCGCCAGCATCGTCTTTGTTTTCAGAACAGATGTAAGTACGATCTTCAACACGTGCTACGTCAGACGGATCAGAATTTGCAAGATAAGAACCAGGATGAGTTTCTTGATTCAGCGCTTGCATTGTGCCGTTAGCGATCATCAAGTCGATATAACGTTGATATTCTTCTGCGCTACCGTCACACCATTCAATTTTTGCTGGTTTTGTTAATTTAGCAATCTCTTCCACCCAAGCAATAAGCTTAGGGTGACGAACGAATTCTGGTGCGTTCACTTGGGTCATGGTGAGGCCTATCTCAAATGTGTACAAATTAGATGTACAAAGTACAATCCGAGCAATAAAAAATATCGCCCAGATGAAGTATGAAAAAAAGTGGCTGTATTAAAGCATAAAATGATAAAAAAAATAAGACCAAAGAAGTGCTAGATTTCTTTTGGAATATAATGCTATTTTATTTATAAATATAATTAAAACAACAAGATAAAACTAAACATTTGAATTATTAAGGTTATTTATATAAATGATGAGTGGTATTTATTTTAAAAATTGATATTAAAATCATTATCTTAGTTTTATAAGATCTCTAATATTCATTATTGATTAAATAAATGGTTGCCATTTGAATTTTACATAAAGCCACTGTTAATTGTCTATGAATTGGACAAAATGCCAATAGGCTTCAATGAAATTGCGCGAAAAATGTCTAATCAATCTAAACCCTTATCGCTGATTTTTAATCATAAAGCTGGTTTTCGCATACAGGGGCCAGAAGGCATTTATGAGCAGCTGATCGATATATTTTCAGCACAGGGTTATCAAACTAAAGCTTATGAAATCAATGATTCACAGCAATTTGATAAAATTATGGTTGAGGTGCTTGAACAGCATTTGGCATCTAGCGAGTCAGGAATCATCGTTGCGGCAGGCGGAGATGGCACTTTAAATACAGTCGCCAAACATGTGTTGAATACGCAAATTCCTGTCGGTATTTTGCCTTTAGGGACTTTTAACTATGTGGCGAGATTATTGGGGATTCCGCTGGATTTGCTTGAAGCGGCAAAAGTGATTGCGACAGGACAGCCACAACGTATGAATGTTGCTCGTATCAATCAGGAAATTTATCTGAATAATGCCAGTTTAGGTCTATATCCTTTATTTATTAAAAAACGTGAAGACTATAATCGTATTTTTGGTCGCTTACCGCTACATGCCTATACTTCTGCACTGGATGTTTTAATTCGCGACCGTAAAGAATTAAAACTAAAAATCTGGGTGGATCAAAAGAAATATCCGGTAAAAACACCACTGATTTTTTTTGGCAATAATCCCTTGCAACTGGCGGATATGAAAATGCGCATTGCAGAAGCGGCTGAAAAAGGCAAAGTGGCGGGAGTTGTAGTTTCTAAAAGTGATAAGCTTACTTTATTTAAGCTAGTGTATCAGCTGATTCGTGGCAAGATTGACCAGGCATCGGATGTTTATAGTTTTGCAGCCGATCAAGTTCGAATCGAATCCCGAGCCAAGAAACTGATGGTAGCGATTGATGGGGAAATTGTGGAAATGGCCCCGCCACTCAATATTTCTGTATTAAAAGATAGCCTAAACGTAATGGTGCCACATGATCCTGCATCTGTCTGATCTGCATTTTGGAACAGAGAAGCCGGAGTGTTTAGAAGCGATTCGGCATTTCTGTCAGACCCATCCACTTGAAGCCGTCGTCATCAGTGGTGACCTGACTCAGCGCGCACGTTTGGGTCAATTCTTTGCCTGCAAAAAATTTTTAGATCAGCTCAATACGCCTTATATGGTGATCCCGGGGAATCATGATATTCCGCTCTATCATTTGTGGAATCGGCTTTTCAATCCATTTACCCGTTACCAGATTTTTTTTGGTGAATTGGAGCCAATATTTGAAACTGAAAATTTTTATCTGATTGGGGTGAATTCGATCCGACGTCGATATCATACCAAAGGGCATTTATCCCTTGAGCAGATTCAGCGTATTGACCTGACGCTGGCGCAGGCGCCTGCGTCCAAATTAAAAATCATTGTCAGCCATCAGCCTTTTTATGTGCCTTTTCAAAATAAGCGCGGTTTCAAGGATAGCCCACTGATGGCCAAAATTGCTTTAGAGGCCTGGGCAGAGCATGGTCTGTTTGCGGTGTTGCATGGGCATCTGCATCAACCGGCGATTTATGATCTGAATCAGATGTTCGGATTGGGGATGGATCATCCTGTATATGATGTACATGCAGGGACTTCTGCGTCAAATCGTCTACATAAAGATGAACCGAACAGCTTTAATCTGATTGATGCCACAGGAAAAATTTCTCAATATTTATTCGATGAAGTGGCACAAGCCTTTATGTTGAAGGCTGATCTGCCGAATAAATAGACGAAAACCTATGATTCGTTAAAAAAAACCAATTTTTTTTCATTTTTGCCCTTGAAGCGTTTTATTCCATCTCCATAAAAGTGACATCAAAAATTTTTGATGATGACCCATGGAATAATTAAGTCGTCATCAGTGACCTAAAAAAGACTTAGTCTGATGGAGTTATTTATGAGCAACATTCGTCCATTACATGACCGCGTTGTTATTCGTCGTGTTGAAGAAGAAACTAAAACAGCTGGGGGCATTTTACTTCCAGGTTCGGCTGCTGAAAAACCTGCTCAAGGTGAAATCATTGCAGTTGGTAATGGTCAAATCACTGACAATGGCGTACGCGCGTTAGACGTAAAAGTTGGCGACAAAGTATTGTTCGGTACTTATGCAGGCACTACTGTAAAAGTAAACGGCGAAGAGCTTTTAATCATGAAAGAATCTGACATTTTAGCGGTATTAGAAGCTTAATCTGCGCTAAAAAAGTTTTATTCATTCCAAATCAGATTTTGTAAAGATACAACAATATTCGGAGTCAAATATGTCAGCTAAAGACGTAAAATTTGGTGATTCAGCTCGTTCAAAAATGATTGCTGGTGTAAACACCCTTGCAGATGCAGTAAAGGTTACTTTGGGTCCTAAGGGCCGTAACGTTGTTATCGACCGTTCTTTTGGTGCACCGCACATCACTAAAGATGGTGTCACTGTTGCCAAAGAAATTACGCTGAAAGACAAGTTCGAGAACATGGGTGCTCAACTGGTTCGTGAAGTTTCTTCAAAAACCAATGACATCGCAGGTGATGGTACAACGACTGCAACTGTATTGGCACAAGCAATTTTGAATGAAGGCATCAAGTCAGTAACAGCCGGTATGAACCCAATGGACTTGAAACGCGGTATCGATATTGCGGTACGTTCTGTAGTTGAAAACATCAAGGCAACTGCAAAACCAGCATCAGACTCTAAAGCGATTGAACAAGTAGGTTCGATCTCTGCTAACTCTGATACGACTGTAGGTCAGCTGATTGCGCAAGCAATGGAAAAAGTGGGCAAAGAAGGCGTGATCACGGTTGAAGAAGGTTCAGGCTTCGAAGATTCGCTTGACGTAGTTGAAGGCATGCAGTTCGACCGCGGTTATATTTCTCCGTACTTCGCGAACAAGCAAGATACTTTAACAGCTGAACTTGAAAATCCATTCATTCTTCTTGTTGATAAGAAAATCAGCAATATTCGTGAATTGATTACAGTACTTGAAGCTGTTGCTAAAACTGGCAAACCGCTTTTAATCATTTCTGAAGATGTTGAAGGCGAAGCGCTTGCGACGCTTGTTGTCAACAACATGCGCGGTATTATCAAAGTATGTGCGGTGAAAGCACCTGGTTTTGGTGATCGTCGTAAAGCTATGCTTCAAGACATCGCGATCTTGACTGGCGGTACTGTGATTTCTGAAGAAATCGGCATGCAGCTGGATCAAACGACGCTTGATCACTTGGGTACAGCACATAAAGTAACTGTATCTAAAGAAAATACTGTAATTGTAGATGGTGCTGGTAATGCTGGCCAAATCGCTGACCGTGTACAGCAAATCCGTGCACAGATCGAAGAATCTACTTCAGAATATGACAAAGAAAAACTTCAAGAGCGTGTAGCGAAACTTGCTGGCGGTGTTGCTGTCATCAAAATTGGTGCTGCAACTGAAGTTGCAATGAAAGAGAAGAAAGACCGTGTAGACGATGCGCTTCACGCGACTCGCGCTGCGGTTGAAGAAGGTGTTGTTGCAGGTGGTGGTGTTGCACTGGTACGTGCTGCATCTGCACTTGAAGGTGTAACAGGCGCGAATGATGACCAAAACGTAGGTATCAACATTCTTCGCCGTGCGATTGAAGCACCGCTTCGTCAAATCGTATCTAACGCAGGTGATGAGCCTTCTGTAGTGATCAACGCTGTGAAGAATGGCGAAGGTAACTTCGGTTATAACGCTGCAACTGGCGAATATGGCGATATGCTGGAAATGGGTATTCTTGACCCTGCTAAAGTAACGCGTTCTGCACTTGAGCACGCCGCTTCTGTTGCTGGCTTGATGCTGACCACTGAATGCATGATCACTGAAATCCCAGAAGACAAACCTGCAATGCCTGATATGGGTGGCATGGGTGGGATGGGCGGCATGATGTAATTCATCATCCGAGCATTTCATAAAAAATCCCCGCTATTGCGGGGATTTTTTTATGCGTTTACAAAATTATGATGCAGACTTTTTAACTAATTTATAATTTAAATTACTGTCGATTTTTTTACCTGATTTCATCTCGCGTGCTTCAACAAAATTTTCACCAACAAAGAATTTACGGTTTTCAGCTTTGTTATCTAATGTGATGATTGAAGGATCTTGAGGGTCAAAACTGAAACTACCTTTAGTTTCCGTCTCATTATTTCCAGCTTTACCTAAATATTCCTCATTTAGCTCATAGGTTTTATCCGGATTGAGATCTAACTCGACCTTAATCCCTTCACAGTCAGCACAAGGAAAAACACCTTCGTATTCACCTGCCCAATCTAGCGAAGTTTCTGCGCTATCAGCACGGTTCACACTAGTATCCGCGTTATTTTGCTCCATCATGGCTGGGCTGGATTGAGCATTATTACTCATCGGCTCATTATCATTGGGCTTTGAACAGGCGGTTAAAGCTCCTGCAAGAACGACTGCTATCGCAGCAGTAAGCGTTAATTTTTTCATTGTTTTAACCCTATTAAATTATTTGTTATGAATTACATTAAAAGTAGTCAGTACAGATAAATAGGGCAATCTTGTTAAAGTTTGATTCATTAGGTGAATCAGGCCAGAGTTATTGATAAGTGAGCAGGATTTAAGAATTTTTAGCCAAGTTTAAAGTCACTTTATGCTGTTTCGTTAACTAATTCTGAACGCTATGATTAGAAAATAATGATAATGCGGAGGGGATAATGAAATTAGAACAAGAAAATAATCTGATTGCAAAAATTTATGATGCTGCTGTATTACCATCTTTGTGGCTGGACGTGATCAAAGATATCGTGAGCTATACTAAAAGTAAGAGTGCAATTTTTACCGGTCTGGATCAGTTTAATCCAGGCTATGATTTTGTCTATACGCACAATATCCCGAATGAAAGTCTGGCTGCTTATCAAGATGAGCGTATCAGAGTGATTGATATGAAACTGCATATGCCCTTATGGAATGCGATCGAGATGGGCGATGCTTTAAGTCATAACTGTCAGCACTATGCAGAACAGCCGGGTACGGATCACTATGTGTTCTATGAGAAGTGTTTAAAGCCTGGCGGTGTATCTTATCTGGCGGGCGTATTGCTGGATCGGGGAAATTATCGTTGGGCAGTACTGGGTATTCATCGTGCACCTGAAGTACAGCCTTTTGAACAGCCTGAGCTGGATTTTTTAAGACGTATCAGTATCCATTTACGCCGGGCTTTGCAAATTCACCGGCAAATCAACTTGATTCAGCAAGATAATTTAAGCTTGTATACTGTATTGGATAGTTTAAAAACCGGAATTGTACTGCTTGATCAAAACCTGTGTTTAAGTTATTCCAATCCCATTGCGCAAAAGATGCTTGATCAAAGTTCATGTCTGGATCTGGATATACATAACCGTCTAAAAACCAATTATAGTCAGCAGATACGTTTTGATCAGCTTCTGGAAAGTGCTTTGCTGGAAGATACGACCATTCAAACTGAAGTGGGTGGAGTCCTGGCGTTGAGTGATGGGGCAGGCTCGCAATTTATGCTGACGGTGGTGCCATTTAAAAAATTAAGAAATATGCAGCATTTACAGTCTGCTCAGCATCAGATTGCCTTATTTATGACAGATAAAAATCAGCATTACTCCCTGTCAAGAGCTTACCTACAACAGTGTTACCAGCTTTCCAAACGAGAGTTTGATTTATGCGAGTTGTTAATTAATGGTTATAAAATAGAAGATATTGCAGAACAGTGTGGCATTACGTTGAGTTCGGTACGGACATATTTTAAAAATATTTATGAAAAAACCCAATGTTGTTCGCAAATCGAACTGATGCATTTATTGATGGGCTGTACCATTCAATTTGAACATATTGATTAAACCGGCCTGAATTTCATATTCAAGCCGGTTTATATGGGTTATTTAACACGTTGTAAAGTTACAGGATCTTCACCTTGCGGATGTAAGATAAGATTGTTGTTAGATATATTGATGCTTGCAATTGTCTTACTGCCATTTGAACTATCTTGTAATCCACCACACTCGTTGGTATCGAATAATACCTCGGTTGTGGTGAGAGTATTTGCTGACAATGTATATTTGCCATATTCAATCCCTGGCCAACCACAGTCATCTCCACCTTCAGTGTCTAGGAAGAAATAATAGTTGTTATCAAAGAAAGCAAATAGATGTGTTTCATTAAGTCGCCACGTGCCGACGAGACTATTAGACTGCTTAACTCGATTTAAACGGTATTCAGTACTAACGCCTGGTTCAGTAAGAATTAATTGAGTTCCATTAAAGTTTAAAGAATAAGGTTTATTCTCGGCAGGATGTGAAAGTCCCCATTCACCATTGGTGTCATGTAGGATTTCCGGTTCAATCACGGTTGTTGTTGCATTCCATTTTAAGCGGCCCATTTCAATGCCTGCTTGACCACTCTCCTCTTTGGCTTCTGCTTCACCTAGTGCATAGCGTCCATCTTCCAGAATGTGAATCAACACAGCAGTGTTATCGGTACGGTTAATCTCCCACGTACCGGCAATATCTTTATAGAAGGTCATTTGGAAGTGTGCTTTAGCGTCCTCTTCATTCACTAACTTTCCTTCAGGAATTACTGTTTTGACAATGGCTTCATTTTTAAAGTCATTATAAGGTTGGTCAAAATTAATACTCTGATTTTTTAAGGCATCTGTAGTGGCCGTACTAATTTGAAGTTTGTCATCTTTATCATCTCCATCTAAGGATTGTAAAAATACCAGTAAGTTAAGGCGAGCATTTTCAGTTTCAGCTAAATCCAAAGGGGTAACACGTTCTTTGGCTTCAATTTCATCACCGAGTTGAACATCACCAATATAAAATTTAACCGTTTCTCCTTCATTGAAGTTGAATTCACCATTGTCATTGGTAAAACCTGTAACACCACTACTTGTGACATAGCGTACTCCAGAAATCACAGCATCCGTCAGCACCCCCGTCTGGGTTCCAATATTACTTGCAGGAGGTGTACTTGAGTTATCATCCGAACCGCCACATGCTGTGAGTAACCCCGTTAAAGCAAGGCAAATTAAAGTCTTTTTCATCAGAATCTTCCTGAAATTTATAATGTGGATTCAGTATAAAAAGACCCTCATATTTGCCATATCCCAAAATTAGGAGGTTAAGAGCTTTTTAATGCATGAATCCTTTAAATCAGAAAGGAATTCCTATTTATATTGGGGAGTAATCTGAACTATCCATAAATTGATGTATGAGATAAGTTGAAGGTGGCAAAAATAATCAACTATTCATCTAAAAATTCTAATTATACAAATATAGATTAACTGTTTATTTTTTGCTCATGGAGCACTATCTATATTTGCCGAAGTTGCTAAAATTCGCGCAATTTTGAATAAAATTGGTGCGTGACGTGTTTGAGAAGTTAGCAGAACAAAGCCTGAATCTGATGGGTTGGGAAATTGATAACCATTGGCCCTTAGATTTAGACCAATGTGTCATGATTGCTGCGCCTCATACCAGTAATTGGGATGCACTGTATGCGCGACTGGCCTTAAAAGCATTAGGTGTGAATGTTCGCTTAACCATTAAAGACAGTTATATGAAATTGCCATTTGGACCTTTTGTGCGTGCTATGGGCGGTATCGGGATTGATCGCCGTCCTAAACAGCCGGGGGAGCCTAGTCCGAGTATGGTTCAGGTGATGACGGAATTATTCAAGACCCATCCTAAACTGGTGATGCTGGTCACGCCAGAAGCGACTCGTGCTAAACAGGAACAGTGGAAGACAGGTTTTTATCATGTCGCGATTAATGCAGGTGTGCCGATTGCATTGGCCTATATGGATTATGAGAAGAAGAAAACTGGTGTAGGTAAAATTGTTTATCCGACAGGGGATTATGAAAAAGACATGGCAGAAATCATGGCATTTTATGCAGAGATTCAGCCAAAATTCCCTGAATGCTTCAGCGTAGATCAGCGCTATTATCAGAATTAAAATTGAGTTGAAAAAAAGCAGGAAAATTCTCCTGCTTTTTTATTGCCTAATCATCATGAAGATTGACAGACTTAAGATGCATTTTCAGAAGCGGGTAAAATTCCACCCAGATTTTGGCAGGCATCTTTATAAAGATCATATTGTTGCTCCACCACTTCATGCAGTGGCAGGTCAAACAGCTCTTCACCTTGATGATACTGTTTGATATAAGACTCGACTTTGGATTTGCTGCTATACAACATCTGCTGATAATAGTCGGTCATACTGCTATGTGGCATTTGGGCGGTATCTACCTTGGCACAATGGAAATTTTGCAGTAATTGTTCTGATTTTTTCAAATCGCTGGACATACAACCTGCCAGTAGCAAGGTACTGAGCAATGTCGTGATAAATTTCATGGAAAGTAGACTAAAGGCTTTATGGGAGCGCACTATTGTAGAAGTAAAACCCGGTCACAAAACCTTTTTAATCTACCAAATGGTTAAAAAATAGAACAACAGAATTTAAAAATTCAAGTCCATTCTCTAAACATCTAACCTTTAACTAAGCCGCCATCTACGATCAGGTTTTGTCCTGTGATGGCACGTGAATAAGGTGACAAAAACATCAGGATTGCAGCAGCAAATTCTTCGGGTGTAATCACACGGCGTAATGGAGTTGACTGAGCAATCAGCTCAAAGACCAAGTCAGGTGTGGCCTTACTGGCATCGGTCGTTTGTAACAGACCGCCAGAGAGCATATTCACATTAATGCCATATTGTCCCAAATCCTGCGCTGTGGTGCGGGTAAAGGCCAATAAAGCAGCTTTGGCGGCGGTATAGTCATGATAAGGAACCACTGGATTTTGCACGAGATTTGTACCAATATTCACGATCCGGCCGAACCCTGCTTGTTTCATATCATCCAGAGCGGCTTGTGTGGTATTTAAGGAAGCCTGTACTGCACCGCTAAATTGCCGTTGCAACATTTCCCAAGTCAGCGTTTCTACTTTAGGGCGTGCATCGCCATTAAATTCAAATTGAATCAGTGCATTATTGACTACAGCATGAATTGCTTCACCGAAATGGGTTTTAGCCGCGGCAAATAACGCGCGTACCTGATCAACTTGGGTCACATCTGCCTGATAAATAAAGACTTGGTCTGGATGTTGCTGGGCCAGCTGTTCAGCTTGCTGCTGACTGCTATGATAATTGACGACCACGCGCGCGCCCTCAGCCAGTAAAGCCTGAGTAATGGCTAAACCCAAACCACGTGCACCACCAGTAACAAGAACAATCTGATCACGAATCTGCATAATGATGATCTATATTTACAAAGATTGGCCTTAACATAGCAGTTATTTCACCGGATTCAAGCTTTAGCGGGGAAGACAGACTCGGCTTGACCTTGTGTTTAAATGAATTGGGACGCTAATAGAAAACAGCCTGCACTAAAGAGTAAACTTAAGATCATGCGTTTGAACAGTAATTCCGAAATTTTATAAAATAGTTTTGCGCCTAAAATTGCCGGAATACTCACAAAAACAATCAGCAAGGCCATATAGGGTAAATGACTTTGATTGATCAGGCCTTGCCATACATAAGTACCCAGCGTGAAAAGCTGAATTGCAAAATTAAAGTGCCGTAAAATATAGCGCTGCTGGGTTTTGGGTAATTGTTTTAACATCACCCAGGCCGAAGGAATGGCACCGCAAAAACCGCCCAGTCCTCCTAAAATTCCGCCAATAAAACCGATGCAGCTATCAGTCAATTTTCCTGAATGCTGAATTGTTTTGAATTGCGGATTGAATAGCATCACCGGACACCACAGTACCATAAAAAATCCCAAGATCATCTTAAAGGTATCTGCTTGAATGATCTGCAACAGATAAGTACCAAGCGGCACGCCAATCAGACCAGCAATCAGATAAGGCAGCACCAACTGCCTGGATAAAACTAGCTGCTTTTTTTCCTGACTGAGTGAAATCACATGACTCCAGATCGAGGCAAATACCAGCAAGGGCGCGGCCAGTTGCGGAGGCAGCACCCAGACCCAGAAAGACATGGCGATCAGGGCAAAGGCAAAGCCGGTCAGCCCCTGGACAAAACCTGCGACCATTGCACCAAGAATAAATAACAGCCAAGTCATAAAGATCAGGTCATAAGCAAAGGCAGCAGTATTCTCAAGATTTAAACAAAAGCCAAGTTTCCATTTAGCTGGATTTATGCAAATGAAAGTTCAAATTCTCATAAAAGCATGAATGCTAATTAAGAAAAAAGAGGTTTACGGCCATGCATAAAACATGCATAAATCTCTACAAGAGTGCAACAATGGCTCCGTTCACTCTCCATGAACTCGCCTGATACTGACAGAGTGCAGTAAGAGGTGATGGACATGATGAAAAAAGTGATATTACTTTCTGTATTGGCTGTGTCATTAACCGGTTGTGTGGTTGATCCTTGGGATGATGATTATCGTGGCAACAGAGATCGTAATGGACATTATGATCGAGACCACAGAGATCATGACTGGAAAAATAAGGACCATAAAGATCATCGGGATTGGAAACGTGACCGAGATAACCGCGACTGGCGCCGTGATCGTTAATCACAGTCTTTAAATTTGACTGACTACAATGACAAAAAGGATTCCACTGAGGAATCCTTTTTTAATGTCTCTTCAAAACAATTTAAATCAAGAAATACTTTTTTGATAAAGCCCAGCACGAACTGTACCGGCTTTGGTATTTTTAATTAAACGCCATGAGGATGGCAATTTAAGCAATTGTAAATCACGATCTGCTTCTACATAAATATAGGCATTGTCTTTGATCAGAGGATCTGCCTTGAGCGCGAGTTCTTCCCATAAATCTAAACTATATGGCGGATCCAGAAAAACCAGATCAAACTGTGCCTGAAGGGTAGACAAAGCTTGCTGCGCCGTAGCCACTTTTAATTGCGCACGTGCTTTGGTGACTTTTAAAAGTTCCAGATTTTGGGTCAGAAATTGTGCCTGAGTACGATCCGGTTCAATCATCACCACTGATGCAGCACCACGCGATAATGCCTCAAACGCCAATGCCCCAGAGCCAGCACAAATATCCAACACCTGTGCATTTTGTACATCCCACATCAGCCAGTTAAACAGTGTTTCCCGAACACGGTCAGGCGTCGGGCGCAAACCCTCAATGCTGGCAAAAGGCAGTTGGCGGCGTTTCCAGTCACCACCAATAATTCGAAGCTGGTTTTTCATCTTTAATCTCGCTCTACCGGTGTCGGAGCAGGTGTTGCTGCGGGAGATGCAGTCGTATTTGCAGAACTCGGAGCAGTCGTTTCGGGCTGGTCACTGGCTGGAACGGCACTAGATGCTGCATCTTGACTTAACATGCCTGCACCACTTGGTAATTCAGCTGGCTTGATTCCGGCTGTCATCAGACCACCACTTAATTGGTGGCCTTGTGGGCGTACCGGATTTTTATCTTTATGCAGTAACCAGTAATCAAAGATTGGACGGGCCAGAGCCGTTGCGGCACTACCACCGCGACCATTTTCCAGAATAACTGCAATCGCAATTTCAGGATTTTCAGCAGGCGCAAAACCGACAAACAGACCATGATCCAGCTGACGATCGGTCAATAAGGATTCATTATAGCGCTTGCCCTGAGCAATACTTTTCACCTGTGCCGTACCGGTTTTTCCGGCAATAGAATATTGTAAGCCGCTTTTAATGCCTCGGCCTGTACCGGATTGAATCACGTCCACCATCGCATCACGCATCTTGATCCAGTCTTCTTCCTGACCGTTAAAATCGATCTTGCCATGCGTGCCATTATGCACCTTGAATGGTTTGGCACCGCGACTTTCACGCAGCACATGGGGAATGACTTTATTGCCATGGTTGGCGGTAATGGCTGTGGCCATAGCCAGCTGTAACGGGGTTGAAGTAAAAGCACCTTGACCAATACTGACGGAAATGGTTTCACCACGTGACCATTTGGCCTTGCGAGTACGCATCTTCCATTCCGGGTTTGGATAGAGTCCTGAGCTTTCACTTGGTAAATCCACGCCGGTTTTTTCACCAAAGCCGAACTGACGCATCCAGGTGTTCATTTTTTCAATGCCCATACGGAACGACAGAATGTAGAAGAAGGTATCGCACGAGACCACTTGCGATTTATGCAAGTTGACTACGCCGTGTCCTGACTTTTTCCAGTCGCGGAATTTATGCGAATCGCCCGGAAGTGTGAAATAGCCGGGATCGGAAATTGCTGTATCCCAATCGACCAGGCCATAATGAAGGCCACCCAGGCCAAACATCGGTTTAATGGTCGAACCTGGAGGATAAGTTCCTTGAACCGCCCGGTTATATAGCGGCTGATCAAGGTTATCACGTAAGTAGGAATAATCTTTGGTGCTAATCCCAGTCACAAACAGATTCGGATTAAAACTTGGGCTGGAGACCAGCGCCAGAATTTCTCCGGTTGTAGGATTCATCGCCACAATCGCGCCACGACGCCCGGCCAGTTGCTCCGAAGCTACTACCTGTAAACCGTAATCCAGTGACAGGAACAGATCATTACCACGCACCGGATCTTTACGGCCCAAATGACGCAGCACATTACCAAAGGCATCTGCTTCGACTGATTCATTTCCCGGCACACCATGCAGCAGCTCTTCATAGGATTTTTCCACCCCGATTTTTCCGATCAGGTTGGTTCCAGCATAGAGATCCTTATCAATTGATTTCAGTTCTTTGTCATTAATCCGGCCCACATAACCAATCACATGTGCAAACAGATCGCCATGTGGGTAATAGCGAGTCATCTGGGTTTCAATATTCACACCCGGAAATTGATATTTCACTTCACTGAAACGGGCAATATCATTTTCATTCAGGTTAAGCTTGATTGAAACCCGTTCGGTTTTACGTGCTGTTTTAATCCGGGTTTGAAAGCGTTCCAGGTCTTCTTCAGTCAGTTCCAGAATCGGTTTCAGGCGTTCGAGCGTTTGATCGATATCCTGTACGTCGGCACGACTTAAAGTGGCAGTAAATACCGGATAGTTATCGGCCAGCAAGACACCGTTACGGTCATAAATATAACCGCGCGCTGGAGGGAGGGGTTGCAGACGAATCCGGTTTTCATCAGAAGCTGTAGTAAAGCTTTCAAAGTTGAACAGTTGCAAATAGGCATAGCGGCTGACCAGCAGCAGCATGAAGAAAATGACAATACCCATGGAAATCAAGACTCGACTGCGATAGATGCGCTTTTCTTGTTGTGCATTTTTTAAAGGAAAGTGCTGCTTCATACGCGATCGACTTAAGACCTGAGAGTGATAGAAAAGAATCAAAGTGGAGTATTCTAACGCAACTGCACTTGATTTGATAATGAAAAACTGCCCTTGCAATCAGTTCCTTTAAGCTTTGACTTTGCAGACATTAAAATTGTAAAGTGCTGTATATAAGAGTTGTGATAATTCTGCTAGAGTAAAATCTAATAAAAATAGGACTATACCAAAAACTATAATTAAGGAAGATGGTGAAGGAATGAACAAGGTTTACCCTTTGTTAGCGTTTGCATTGTGGGCGAACGGGGCTTATGCACATGATCAAATGAGTACTACTACAACCAAAATAGAGCCTGCTCAGGCAAAAGCCTTTAATGTGGGTGTTGGTTTTACCCAGAAATTACTGCATTTAAATACCGAATGGGTGAACCCTTATGGGATTGCTTATGTGAAAGGTGGTGTTTTTCTGGATGATGATCGTACGATTGGCGGCCAGGCAGGCTTTCGTTATCCAGCACATCTCACCGGCAAAGACAAAAATGGTTATTATGTCGGGGTTTATGCCGGTCATATCGACAGCAAACAGGTTGATGGCGAGTATGAAGGCCGTTTAGGTGCTGGCGTTGATTTGGCCTATGTTTTGCTTAGTTCAGAACGGATCAGCAGTTTTAGTATCGGGATCGGTGCCGGAGAGAAACTCGAAGACCGAAATGGTCGTGCTGTGGCTGAAACAGAACCCCGGCTACAATTTTCCTATACTTTAAGTATCGGTTTATAGACAAAATATTCGACCTTATTAATATGTGTATTCTGTGAACAAAAAATTAAATATGGAAGTTATGCATGCTTGAGTACGTCAACGAGTTGTGGCAAACCTTTGTAAACCGCCCGGATTTTTGGGCCGTGCTCAGCATTATTCCAGTGACTGCATTTGTAACCTGGGCTCACGTCTGGATGGCGCTGAAAATGGTCTTTTATCCGATCAATTTTTGGGGTTTCCATCTCGGGCCTTTACCTGTGGGCTGGCAAGGGATTGTGCCACGCAAAGCTGGACGTATTTCAGGCATTATTACCGATAACACACTGTCAAAATTAGGCTCTATCCGCGAATTTTTACAGGCGATGGATCCGGATGATATGGCACGCATCATTGGCGAGCAGGTCGGTTTCGAACTGGAACACCTGATTGATGAAGTGATGATGGATCGCAATGCGGTGCTCTGGGAAAACCTGCCTTTTGCTATTAAGCGCAGAATTTATGCACAAGCACAAAAACAAATGCCGGCAATTTTGCGTGAATTAGTGACTGAGCTGACCATGAACGTCGAGTCACTTGTAGATATGCGTGAAATGGTAGTGAGCCAGATGGAAGGCGACCGTCGCTTGATGGTGCGTATGTTCCTGAAGGTGGGTCAAAAAGAGATCAATTTTATCTGGCATATCAGTGCCCTCATCGGGATGTTCTTTGGGATTTTCCAGATGATTGTCTGGTTTGTAGTGCCGTGGCACTGGACTGTACCGTTCTGGGCTGCGATCTGGGGCTTTTTGACCAACTGGATCGCGATCTGGATGGTCTTCAATCCGCTCTATCCACACCCAGTAAAGTACCCGCAATTCTTTGCCCGTACCACAAATCGCAAGTTTCCGTGGATTAAGCCGGTGATTCCTCGTATCGGCACCTATAACATACAAGGCGCATTTATGAAACGTCAGGATGAAGTCTCTGACGTCTTCGCAAGTGTAGTCACAGAAGACCTGATTACGTTAAAATCGATCATGACCGAGATGATGTATGGCGGCAGAAAAGACAAAACCCGCCGCATTATCAAACGTCATATTAATGAAATTATGGAAACACCCCTGGTTCGGACCTCTTTACAGCTGTCTTTAGGACCAAAAGAGTATGCAAAACTCAAGACGGACTTGATCGATCGCTCGATTGAAATTACGATGGTACCTGTATGCGACCCAGCATTTAATGCGAGCCGTGCACAGAAAATCTATCAAATGTTTAGAGACCGCATACGTGAGTTGACTCCGAAGGAGTTTCAGAATCTTTTACGTCCTGCATTTCAGGAAGATGAATGGATTCTGATTTTATTGGGTGGGGTAACCGGTTTTGTCGCGGGTTTAATCCATTTGTTTGTGGCTTTCTTATAATGAGATGTCGGGGGACACAATCGGGTGATTGTGGTCGTGGCGTCATACATATTGTTTAAATGAGGATGTTTATATATGCGCATTATCTTACTCGGACCACCTGGAGCAGGTAAAGGTACACAAGCTCAGTTGATCTGTAAGCGCTACAATATCCCACAAATTTCAACCGGTGATATGCTCCGTGCTGCAATTCGTGAAGGAACTGAATTAGGTCTACAAGCTAAAAGTGTCATGGACAATGGCGGTTTGGTTTCTGATGAGTTGATCATTGGTCTGGTGAAAGAGCGCATTGCGCAACCTGACTGTGTAAACGGCTGCATTTTTGATGGTTTCCCGCGTACCATTCCTCAAGCAGAAGCCTTGGAAAAAGAAGGCATTGCAATTGATCACGTGATTGAAATTGATGTACCAGATGAAGAAATCGTACAACGTCTTTCTGGCCGTCGTCAGCATCCTGCATCTGGCCGTGTCTATCACATCGTTTACAACCCGCCAAAAGTGGAAGGTAAAGATGACGAAACGGGTGAAGATCTGGTTCAACGTCCTGATGACCAGGAAGCAACCATTCGTAAGCGTCTAGGTTCTTACCATACTGAAACCGAGCAATTGGTTGGTTTCTACCAAGGCCGTGCAGCGTCTGGTGAAAATGCACCAACTTATGACAAGCTAAATGGTTTACGTCCAATCGATGAAGTTCAAACTGATCTTTTCGCGATTCTGGATCAGGCAAAATAATTGGCTGACGATGATTTTGACAATCGGAGAGCCCTAAGTCATATTAGGGCTCTTTTTTATTGCGTATTTGAACAGGGTACTTGTTGCTATGAAATTTGGCGTATTGGTGTTGATGGTAGTCTTTCTGGCAGTATTGGTAGGTCTGTTCTATTTCAGTTTTAAAATGCTCAACAAAGTACGTCAGGAAGAACGTGCTGAAAATGCAGCAAAGCGACCTGAGCGCCAGCTCCATCCAAAATTACAAGCCGAACTTGAACAGCGCAAGCAGCAGGAAAAGGCTGAACAAGATCAGGATAAATAATCCATAATAGTTCAGCTCAGCTAAGAATTTGGTTTGAACGAAAAGCACTCTTCTCATAGTCGATAAAAAGGTGACACATTGGTCACCTATTTTTATCCCGGCTTGATCATGCCGTTCTATTCAGCAAGCTCAATATTTTTCACTGCAATTTGGCGGGCTGCACCAAATTCAAACCGATCCGGCCAGTTACACACATCGGATACTACACATTCATGACATTTCGGTTTGCGCGCAATACACGTATAACGACCGTGTAAAATCAGCCAGTGATGTGAATCAATGATAAATTCCTTGGGAATGACTTTGACCAGACGGTGTTCAACTTCCAACACATTTTTGCCAACCGCTAGTCCGGTACGGTTACCTACCCGGAAAATATGGGTATCAACCGCCATGGTCGGCTGACCAAAGGCCGTATTCAGTACCACATTCGCCGTTTTACGACCTACACCCGGCAGGGCTTCTAAGTCTGCACGATTGTCCGGTACGATGCTGTTGTGCTTCTGAATCAGCATCTCGCAGGCTTTAATCACGTTGACCGCTTTCGAGTTATATAAACCAATGGTCTTGATATATTCCTTCAAGCCGTCCACACCTAGCGCATAAATGGCTTCCGGTGTATTGGCGACTGGAAAGAGTTTGTCTGTGGCTTTGTTGACGCTGACATCGGTAGCTTGAGCAGAGAGCGTGACCGCGACCAGTAATTCAAAGGGATTGGAATAATTCAGCTCAGTTTTTGGGTTAGGCCGCTGTTCACGCAGGCGTTCAAAAAAGGTCTGAATCTGCTTTTTGGTCATGTTTTTAACGGGCTTGGCCTTTGCTGTGGTCATGTTCTATCCCTGTAAAGCCTGTAATTGCTGTGTCAGTTCTTCCAGTTGGGTGCGTTTTCGGGCATCTTCACGAACCGAAAGCTGTTTTTCCAGTTTTTTAATTTGGGTACGTAGTTTTGCCAGTTCAATCGTGGTCTTGGAATCGAAAGCTACAGGTGCATTCTCTGGCTTGTTTACCACTTCAATCACAGGAAGTTGCTCATTTAAAGCAGAGAAACGGGCAAACAGGGCAGTATCAATTTCTGCACGGACCACAGGTCCCTTACGATCGGTACGCCGTTTTTCTTCACGCTGGATGTGCGCATAGTAACGCTGACGCAGATCATCCTGTTCCGCAAGACGCTGTGCTTCAGTCGGCAAGGGTTGTTGATCTTCAACCAAATCGATGCAGTCTACCGGACAGGGGGGAATACATAACTCACAGCCCGTACATAGATCGGTCAGAATGGTGTGCATCAGTTTACCGGAACCAATAATTGCATCGACCGGGCAGGCGCTAATGCATTTGGTACAGCCAATACATTCATCTTCACGAATTACGGCTTTGATGCGCTGAGGACGACCATCGGCTTGAACTGGCCAGACACTTTCTTCAGCTTGAAGTTTAGGACGATTTAATAATGCAGCCAAAGCATCGGCAACAGGCTGTCCGCCCGGCACACATTTATTGGCATTTTCCCCCTCAGTAATCGACTGGGCATAAGGTAAACATCCGTCACGGTGACCGCAGAGTCCACATTGGGTTTGAGGGAGTAAAGCGTCAATCGATTGGACCAGAGAAATGGGCGAATTCATGTATAACCAGCGTTACTCATGGCAAGCATGAGAGAGTAAGTGAAACAAAATATGTCGATTCATCAATTTTAACATATTTTTAAACTCCTAAGTCGTGCGCAATTAAGGGTCAACTTGTGCCTTATTATTAGGCATAAATCTGAATCTAAGCCTTGATTCGATTGGCATTTCCTGACATAGAAAAAATTTTCATAATCAATATAAATATTTGTTATCAAATTAATTTTAAAGTATTTTCAAAAAAAGTATTGTAGATTAGTTACAAAAGATATTTAATATTTTGCGCCAAAATTTAACATTGATTGTAAATTTGACCAATTTTGATCCATTTTCTGCTGAGGATTAAGCGTTGAAATACAACACACTTAATGAGTTCCTAGATTACGTAAAATCACGTGATGCACATCAACCAGAATTTCTTCAAGCTGTAGAAGAAGTGATGACCAGTTTGTGGCCGTTCATTGAAAAGAATCCACAATACGCAGCACATGGTTTACTAGAACGTCTAGTTGAGCCAGAACGTGCGATCCAGTTCCGAGTTTCTTGGGTAGATGACCAAGGTCAGACTCAAGTAAACCGTGCGTTCCGCGTACAGTACAACTCAGCGATCGGTCCATTTAAAGGTGGTATGCGTTTCCACCCTTCAGTGAATCTTTCAATCCTAAAATTCTTAGGCTTTGAGCAAACATTTAAAAATGCTTTAACCACACTTCCTATGGGGGGTGGTAAAGGCGGTTCTGATTTTGACCCTAAAGGCAAATCAGAAGGCGAAATCATGCGTTTCTGTCAGGCTTTAATGATCGAGCTATATCGTCACCTGGGTGCGAACACAGATATCCCTGCAGGTGATATTGGTGTAGGCGGTCGTGAAGTGGGATACATGGCCGGCATGATGAAAAAATTAAGTAACGACACGGCATGTGTATTCACTGGTAAAGGTTTAACTTTCGGTGGTTCATTGGCACGTCCGGAAGCAACGGGTTACGGTACTGTGTATTTCGCTGAGGAAATGCTTAAGTCTCGTGGCGAAAGCTTCAAAGATAAAGTCGTTGCGATTTCAGGTTCTGGTAACGTTGCGCAATATGCTGCTGAAAAAGCAATGTACCTCGGTGCGAAAGTGGTTTCACTTTCTGACTCTGCGGGTACAGTTCACGTTAAAGACGGTTTCACTGATGCGCTTCTTGCTGAAGTCATGGAACTTAAAAATGTAAAACGTGGCCGTATTTCAGAATTCGCGTCTAAACACGGTTTTGAATATCTTGAAGGACAACGTCCTTGGGGTATCAAGTGTGATATCGCATTGCCATGTGCGACTCAAAACGAACTGGATGCAGACGACGCTGCTCAGCTTCTTGCAAACGGTGTAATCTGTGTAGCTGAAGGTGCGAACATGCCTTCTACACTTGAAGCGGTTGAGAAATTCGTTGAAGCGAAAATTCTTTATGCGCCAGGTAAAGCATCAAATGCAGGTGGTGTGGCAACTTCTGGTCTGGAAATGTCTCAAAACGCATTGCGTTTAGGCTGGACTTTCGAAGAAGTTGACGAGCGCTTACACGCGATCATGAAAGAAATTCACCGCAACTGCGTAAAATTCGGTACTAAAGAAGACGGTACTGTGAACTATGTTGACGGTGCAAACATTGCGGGCTTCGTAAAAGTTGCTGATGCAATGCTTGCTCAAGGCGTATTCTAAGTCTGACTTAGTCTAAGCTGAAAAAAACCGGGGCTATTGCCCCGGTTTTTTTATTTTCCTTTTTTGTTTTAGAGTGTGGCTTTTACCACTTCACGCTCTACTGCCATATCAAATACATAGGCATATTTAGACTGGTCTGCAGCCAGATTCTTAATTTCAAAACGTTTAACCCGGATAATCTGGCGCTCATCTGGTGAGTGCTGAAAGCCTTCAATCTGGTCATAGAATAAAGTCCAGTCTTTATCGACCTGAGTTTTCAGGCCATTCTGATCATATTTCACTTCTTTGACTTGCAAGCAACTTTGTTGGACCACGCCGGTACAGGGTTTAGTGTCAGGAGCAATTTCCAGAAAAATTGTTTCAGCCTGACCTTGGTATTTGGTTTCCGGAGTCATTTTCCCGATAAATTCATAGGTTTGACCATTTGCGGCCATCAACGTCAGGGTCGGCTTGTTAGGATCTGTTACATTGAGCATAAAAGGAATGTCACGCTTCTGTAAAAGCTGGCTGACAAAACGTTCCTGCTCCATCAAGGCTGCATCACAGGCCATTTCAGTGCCTACAACTTCGCTGGTGGTGATGATATTGTTTTTGACTGACCAGGTCGTCCCGAGTCCATTACAGCCCGTCACGGCGCTCAGCCGGCCTTGAGCATCAAAACTGAGTACGATTGGTCGTTTTAGTCCACGATTCAGTTCCCAATGATAGGCTGGAAGAATCTGATCTGCATTTTTTTGTTGGATGATGGCCACCGCACGATCTCCAGCTCGTTGAATATCGCTGGACTGACAGGCTGCAAAAGTTAAAGGCAATAATGCTAGCACAATAAATTTTAATTTCATGGACTTATAATGAAGTATATAAAGTTCAAACAATAATAATGGATGTATTGCGAAAAAATATGGATACATTTCGCAGCTTTAAGTTGAAAAATGTATCCATCATTAAGATTTTAGCGCTGAAGCAAGATTAATCGAAGCGATAAATATCCATGCCGAGTGAACCCATGGTGAAACTGCTATGTACCAGACTAAAACGCTGACCTGTGCCCATCGCAAAGAAAATCGGAGCAAAATGTTCCAGCGTTGGATGATTCCGTGCCATATGCGGAATATTGGACCAGTCCAGTACAGCATCATAATCATTGTGCGTCAGTTTATGCACCACAAAATTACGGAAGCCTGAGGCCCATTCGGGTACATCAGCAGCCGATCCATCCCAAGACAGTTCACGTAAATTATGGGTAATACTGCCCGAACCAATCAGCAGGATTTGCTGTTCACGTAAAGGTGCGAGACTTTGACCAATCTGATAAATCTCATCCGCACTCATCGACATGGGTAAGGAAATTTCTACCACGGGAATGTTGGCATCTGGATACATATGTAGCAGCGGCATCCATACACCATGATCACGCGGACGGGTACTGTTGGCATGTGCAGAAAAGCCGGCATTGGCCAGCAAGCCTAAGACTTTCTCGGCCAGTTCAGGATTTCCCGGTGCAGGGTAGCGTAATTGATACAGTTCAGGCGGGAAACCACGAAAATCATGCCAGGTTTCTGGGCGAATTGCGCTACTGACTTCCAGCGCCTCACTTTCCCAGTGCGCAGACATCACAATAATCGCTTCCGGGCGTGGCAGATTTTCGCTCAAACGATGCAAGGCAGGACCCACTTGCTCAGGATTCAGCGCCAGCATAGGAGAGCCATGAGAAATAAATAAGCCGGGCAACGTTTGTAAGTTCATAATTCAAACCACATCTAGAAGATGCCTCAATAATGCATGAAAAATAGAAATAAGAGCAGGGGAGATTATTCAACAAAACGTTGCATATAAAGAACGCTTTAGCAAAATCATTAGCCTGCCCGATGATAAGGATGATTATTATTGATGCTCATAGCACGATAGAGCTGCTCGATCAGCATGACACGTACCAGTGGATGCGGCAGAGTTAACTTGGAAAGTGACCAGTGCCATGCAGCAGCTTTACGCACGGCTTCTGAGTGACCATCCGGTCCACCAATTGCAAGTGCTACATCATTGCCTTCCAGCATCCAGCCTTTCATGGTTTCAGCCAGTTTCTCGGTACTGAATTCGCGTCCGCCCACTTCTAGTGCAATCAGGGTTTCATTCTGCTTGAGCGCATTTAAAATGCTGTCGCCCTCAATATTGCGGTATTTCAGAATATCCGCTTCAGAATCATTTTTCCCGCGCTTGGCCATCGGCAGTTCAATAATCTGGGTCTGTACAAAAGGCTGAATACGTTTGAAATAATCTTCAAAACCAGTCAGCACCCACGCTGGCATTTTTTGACCAATGGTCAGGATACGGATTTTCATACAGACAGATCAATAATTGGATACCTCATTATAACGATCAAACAACATGAAGTTGAGCAGGGAAACAAATTGAAATTGAAATGAGAGATTTAGTGTTGCTTTAATGTCCGTAGTTCAAGTATCCGCTTGATAAAGGAATGGAATAATAATAAATGCGGAACAGTGTCATGATAAAAGGATGTTGTACTGTGCTGCTGTTGCTGATTGGCCTCATAGGGCCAAGCCTCAGTGTGGCCAATTCGAGCAAAAATGCTCAGGTCTCTCATCTGGAATTATTTTTTAGCCAGATCATGAGTGTCGATGAATACCGAAATTATAAAAATCTGAAAGAGCTGAACCGGGTGTCTGCCTGGATTAAAGGGCAGATGCAGCGCTTTGGCATCCCATGCCAGTTTCAGGTTTATGTAGTCAATAACCTGAGTTACCGAAATGTCATCTGTAGCTTGGATACTCAAGCCAAAACCAAAATGGTGATGGGAGCGCATTATGATGTCTTTAGTACCCGAAACGGTGCTGATAATAATGCCTCAGGAGTAGCGGGTTTACTTGAAACCGCAAGATTACTGGCCCTGCAAAAAGCCAAGCTCAAACATGATGTCGAATTTGCTTTCTATACCCTTGAAGAGCCGCCTTTTTTCAAGACAGAACATATGGGTAGTTATATGCATGCCAAATCTTTAAAAAAGCAGAAGCAGAAAATTAAGGGCGTGGTGATTCTGGATTCGATTGGCTATTTTGATGAACATCAGGTGCAGAGCTATCCCGTCGGATTAAAATGGATTTATCCACGACATGGTAATTTCATTGCAACGATCGGGCATTTAGCATCGACTGGCCTGACTGGAGATTATTGTGCTGCTATGCAGCGTTTTAACCGTCTGGAGTGTCAGCGTTTTGTCAGCCCAAGTTTTGCTCAGGATATGAATTTTTCTGGTTATCTGAATTATGCCAAATTCAACTATTCGACCATGCTGATTACCGATACTGCGAGTTATCGTAATCCTTATTACAATACCGAATTGGATACCCTCGACAAGCTTGATCTGAACAAGATGACTCATGTGATTGATGGATTGGTTACGATGGCACTACAGCCATAATTCAGTTGTTTTATTCAATAACTCAATAAAAAACCCTGCCGAAGCAGGGTTTTTTATACGAAACATCAAGTCTTAATGACGCGCTGCTTTCGCTTCTTCTTTGGTTTTCACAATTGGTGCTTTAACCAAGGCTTTTGGCAAAGAGGTCAGTGCCAGCGGTAAAATCTCATCAATCGATTTTACGGCTTTAATTTCTAGACCTTCTTTGACATTTTCTGGAATTTCCGCCAGGTCACGTACGTTTTCCTGTGGAATGAATACCAGCTTGATGCCACCACGATGGGCTGCCAAAAGTTTCTCTTTCAAGCCACCGATACGCAGCGCACGACCGCCCAGACTGGTTTCACCTGTCATCGCGATATCCGGACGAATCGGGATACCTGTGAAAGCAGACACCAATGCTGTAGTCAAAGCCAAACCTGCCGATGGACCATCTTTCGGTGTTGCGCCTTCAGGTAAATGCACATGCACGTCGGTTTCTTCAAAGCGCGAGGCTTCGATGCCGAGTTCATCCGCACGGGTACGCACTACAGTCATCGCAGCGGTAATCGATTCTTTCATGACATCGCCAAGAGAACCGGTGGTAATGAACTTGCCTTTACCTGGGACTGCTGCAACTTCAATGGTCAGTAATTCACCGCCGACAGAAGTCCAAGCCAGACCATTTACACGGCCAATTTGCGCTTCTTCTTCCGCCATACCGTAGTCAAATTTATGTGGACCCAAGTAATCTGGAAGATTTCCTGCGGTCACTTCAACCTGAAGGTTTTTGGCTTTCTTGCTAACCGCTTCTTTTACCACTTTACGTGCAATTTTTGACACTTCACGTTCAAGGTTACGAACACCGGCTTCACGGGTATAACGGCGCACGATGTCACGAATCGCCTCTTCATGCACGGTCAATTCTTTGGCACGTAGACCATTGTTCTTGATTGCTTTAGGAACAAGGTAACGATCCGCAATATTGACTTTCTCTTCTTCGGTATAACCCGGAAGACGAATCACTTCCATACGGTCTAGCAGGGCCTCAGGAATGTTCATGCTGTTTGCAGTACAGATAAACATTAGACTTCCGTCATAAATCAAAAAACGTACAATTTATTTGATCTTAAAGTAATCAGCAAAATTATTTAATTCAAGGG
>NZ_JALGQY010000088.1:0-917 GCF_022809915.1 Acinetobacter lwoffii
TAGATCTCTTTCATAAATCAAAAAACGATCTTCTTTTTGGTTAATATTTGCACTCCGGATTTCTTGGCATTCGTGCATAATCTGCAGATGAAATACATCGATTCAAACAAGCTTTCTGATCCTCAGTTCAAGCGATACACAGGCATCTCATGGTCAACTTTCTATTTGATGGTTGAGCAATTGCAGAAGCATGTCTCTGCCAAAGGCAGACCGCCCAAGTTAAGCCTGGAGGATCAGGTTCTGCTCTGTCTGAGCTATTGGCGGGAATACCGAACCTTATTTCATGTTGCGACGAGTTACGGGGTTTCAGAGCCCACAGCCTCAAGAATTGTCCGTCATGTTGAAGACTGCCTGATTCGGTCCAATCTGTTTAATTTACCCAAAGATTTACCCGAGGGCGAAGGCATCGACTGGAATGTTGTGATCGTGGATGCCACGGAAATTCCAATCCAAAGGCCTAAAAAAACAGAAGAAAAGCTATAGCGGTAAGAAAAAGACCCATACCTTTAAAGTACAGGCCATGATTCACTACAAGACTCAGCGAATTCTGAGTTTATGTACCAGTCGCGGTGCAGTCCATGATTTCGAGTTGTTCAAACGCAATTTAAACCAGATTCCTTCAGGAGCCTTTGTTCTTGCGGATAAAGGTTATCAAGGGATTTATACTTTGTATCCCAATAGCCTGTTGCCCTTAAAAGCCAAAAGACGCTGTAAATTGGATCCCGAACTAAAAATCTATAATCAAGAAATCAATAAAAGAAGAATCGGAATTGAGCATATATTTGGCAGCCTGAAAACCTTCAAAATCCTTGCTGAGCGTTATCGAAATAGAGGTAAAAGGCTTGGTTTGAGATTCAATTTAATCGCTGGAATCTACAACTTGGAACTGAGCAAAAAATGATTTATGAAAGAGGTCT
>NZ_JALGQY010000069.1:0-2618 GCF_022809915.1 Acinetobacter lwoffii
CTCAATTCTTGAGACATAGAGATTCAACGTTAAGTTCAGTAAAGAAAGAAAAGATTCATGAGTTACTAGCTCAAAAGTCAGAGATATCTTTGCCCTCATTATCACAAGAAAATACTGACCCAGATCAGGCAGATCAAAAATATGATGAAGCTGTTACTTGGTTAAGAAATAATACTCGTGGAGATGAATACAAAATTTTGTTGAACGAGAATATAGCTTATGGGTTTTTTCGAAACAGTTTAGGATTGAAGTGGGTAGCTATTATCCTATGTGTTTTAATTTTAGTTATACTCTTTATTTTATTTAAAGTTCACTATCCATATGAAAATTATGGGTTAAATGAGATGGTTGAATTCTCGAAAACTGTAAAATTAGCTTTTTGGCTAACTTTGGGACTTAGCATAGTTATGCCTTTTTATTGGATATTTTTTATTACTAAAAAGAGTATGAGAGCTAATGCAGAGATTTATGCTACAACATTGTTAGATCTTTCGTATAAAGTTTAAAAAGAATACAAGCAAGATAGGGAAGCTTTAAGTATTCCTAAAATTAACATAATACACCTTATGCGAAATGCGTTATAATTATCTATAGAAATCAATGCTGTAGTTCCTTTTTTGCCCAACCTCCCCCAAGGTGGGCTTTTTTTTATGATTTTTCATGTTCCACGACCTCTAAATGATCAATGTTCCACGATTTTAATAAGCCTTGGTAAACAGTAAGATCAGCCATGAAGTGAACCGTACTGGGTTTATCGGAGAGAAGTTTTTAATATCTAAATTTATGTAACTATAGAGTGTACCCTAAAGTTACAATCTGAAAGTTCATGAAATTATGTATCATTTAAATGATTTTTAATCATAAGTAACATGTAACTTTAGTGTTAAAGAATTATAATTTACGAAATTGTTCATTTTTATCCAATTGGGGCGTGAAAAAGTGAAAGGCCAAAAAGTAGGGTATGTCCGGGTAAGTTCTGTCGAGCAAAACACTGGACGTCAACTTGAAGGAATTGAGGTCGACCGGATTTTTGTTGACCGTGCTTCAGGTAAAAATACTGACCGACCTAAATTTCAGGAAATGTTGAACTATGTCCGGGAAGGGGACAGGGTGATTGTACATTCAATGGATCGTTTTGCGCGAAGCCTAAAAGATTTGGTCACTGAAGTAGATAAACTGGTCAAACGAGGGATCGCCATCCAGTTTGTAAAAGAAAATATTACTTTTACAGCCGAATCCACCCCGATGGATAATTTGATGCTTCAAATGATGGGTGCTTTTGCACAGTTCGAACGTGAGATCATTTTAGAGCGGCAAAAGGAAGGAATAAAACTCGCCTCTGCTCAGGGGAAGTACAAAGGTCGGGTGCATAAACTAAAGCCTGACCAAGCTGAAGCTTTACGACAAGCATGGAAGGAGGGGAAGTATCCATCGAAAATGGCATTAGGGAAAGCTTTTGGGATTAGTCGTCAGGCGGTATACCGATATTTACAAGTTAGTGAATAGCTTATTGGGATTGGCAACTAAATTTAGTTTAACTTATAAAAATCATGAAACATTGTTCGAATTTTAAGCGTGGAACATAAATAATCAATAAAAAGCCGCTCTGGTACCCTATGCCCCACAACGGCTTGATCTAATATACTGAAATTTAATGATAAATATCAAGTATTTCGTATAAGGTGTATTATGTTAATTTTAGGAAAGGCTCTAAGACTAGCAGAATGATTATGTTAGTCTAGAGCCATATAATTAACATTATTGAAGTATTTTACATGGCAATTTTTCGACATTCTTCTGCACACTGACGGCAAGCCTCAGCACATTTTTTACAATGATCATGTGAATGTTTTTCACACTCTTCCGCACAATATTCACAGATCTTAGCACAAAGCTCACAAATCTCTTTGAGGAAAGGTGAGTTATGTTGTTGCATACGCACACATAACTGACAAATATCTGCACATTCTAGACAACGTTGAATACATTCACGCATCATCTCTAAATCTTTTTCTTTTAAACAAGAAGTTGCACATTCAGTACAAATAAGTGAACAGTTTGTACATGCAGAAATACACTCTGAAAATTCCGTATTAATCATTTTTTACTCTCAATTTATATAATCAAAGAAATAATTAAAACATAATTTTTTTCTACTAATTATTTTAAATTATTAGTAAATGTAATACATAATGTTAATTTATATGAATAATGTTAATTTTAACTAAATCTTATTTATATTCCAAATTATTAAAAAACAGTTTTTAATTAGGATAGATGATCAAGTATCAAAAGCAGCTATTCTTAAAATAACTACAATAATTTTATCACTTTAAAAATAGATTTTCCCTCTATTTAACATAATGGGCGTTATACGAAGTTGAAGTGTTACTCACCATTCAAAATGTCTATATTCTCACTAATAAAAATGTCTAGTTTATGATGGGTTAACCATCATGGACTGGATATGAAATATAGATGCTGATCACTATGTCTGACAAAGAAATTCAACGTCTTGCTGTTCTGCAAGACGTTCGAGATGGCACTGTTGCAAATAACCACGAATGGTAAGCTGAAGACTGTTTTAGCTAAAGGTGCAGCATATGAATCCTTTCCAT
>NZ_JALGQY010000089.1:0-915 GCF_022809915.1 Acinetobacter lwoffii
GCACAACCGGCCATGCCACCCATAAAGCCAGAAGCAATATTCGCAATCCCTTGTCCCTTACATTCCTGATATTTATCACTTGGCGTATCAGTCATTTCATCCACGATAGTTGCTGTCATCATCGATTCAAGTAAACCTACAGCCGCCAGTGCGACTGAATAAGGCAAAATAATCATCAATGTTTCAATATTCAAAGGAATATCTGGAATCAAGAACATTGGAAGTGTGTCAGGTAAAGACCCCATATCGCCCACGGTCCGGACATCAATTCCTAAAGCGATTGCCAATAATGTGATTGCAATGATGCAGACTAGTGGAGAAGGGAGTAATTTTCCTAATTTGGGAACCAGAGGGAATAGATAAATAATTGCTAAACCTAAAGCAACAAAAGCATATACATGCCAGGTCACATTAATCAGTTCAGGCAATTGAGCCATGAAAATTAAGATCGCTAACGCATTTACGAATCCAATAACCACAGATTTAGATACAAACCGCATTAACTTGGCGAGCTTTAAATAGCCTGCCAATATTTGAATCACGCCTGTCAAAATTGTTGCTGCCAGCAGATATTCAAGCCCATGCTCTTTGACCAATGTGACCATAAGCAGCGCCATTGCGCCAGTGGCTGCTGAAATCATGGCAGGACGACCACCTACGAAAGAAATCACGACGGCAATACAGAAGGATGCGTATAGACCAACTTTAGGATCTACACCTGCAATAATTGAAAATGCGATGGCTTCAGGGATGAGTGCAAGACCGACGACTAATCCGGCAAGTACATCCCCACGGATGTTAGAGAACCACTGTTCTCGGACATTAGATAACATAAACATAGCCTGTTTTTTAATTTTTCAGATAGGCTAGTGATGTGATATATACAACACACAAGCGACTACACCACATCACTAG
>NZ_JALGQY010000037.1:0-27851 GCF_022809915.1 Acinetobacter lwoffii
TTCTCCAATAGCTCAGTCGGTAGAGCGACGGACTGTTAATCCGCAGGTCCCTGGTTCGAGCCCAGGTTGGAGAGCCAATCTATTCTCCCATAGCTCAGTCGGTAGAGCGACGGACTGTTAATCCGCAGGTCCCTGGTTCGAGCCCAGGTGGGAGAGCCAAGATTCTGAAGAAACCCACTCATTGCGAAGTGGGTTTTTTTATTCTTCCCTTTTGTGATCTGTGTTTAATTTGAGTCAGTTTATATTTTTTGTGATTGGCTGCCTGGCAACATTTGCATTAGTTTGCCTGCTCTTCCCACATCTCTTCACCCGTCAAAAGAAATTCTATCCAAAGCGCGTCATTACTGCTTTTGAAAGCAGGATGTTTACACGTCTGAAAGATGCCTTTCCTCATCATCACATTCTGGCACAAGTCGCGTTTAGCGCTTTGATCACGCACGATCAGATGAAAATGCGCAATCAATTTAATCGCAAAGTCACAGACTTCGTAGTACTTGATCGTGAATATAATGTAGTAGCGATTGTCGAACTGGATGATCCGAGCCATATTGGCAAAGAGCAGGAAGATGCTGAACGCGATGCCATGCTGATTGCAGCAGGCTATACCGTGATTCGATACACCCAGATTCCGACTATCAGACAACTGCAAAGGGATTTAAAATAAATTAAGCTGCAATTTCGATATTTCTCGCTGCAGCTTGAATTGGATTAATCAAAGCCTCCTGCTCCGCTTTTAATTTCTCGGCAGCTTTTCATGCTTCAAAATTAACCTATCCTCGTCCAATTTAGCGTCTCATCACAAGCATTCTCAGTTAAACCTGCCTTTCTGCAGGATTAGGGTGATAAAGTTTAAATTATCGCTCTATAATCCTTTCGAAAACAAAATATAAGTCAGATGACCTGATTGGCCTGCTTCATTTCTGGCCATCCTCACCTTGCTTATTTTTTGCGTTGTTTTTTTATTCAGTGATCGTTTATTTATGCAAAATTCTATTCGTATTGGTATCGCGGGTTACGGTAATCTTGGCCGCGGTGTTGAAACTGCCATCCAAAAAAATCGTGATATGCAGCTTGTCGGTATTTTTACTCGCCGCTCACCAAGCAGCGTCTCTCCTTGCTTTGCAGAAACTCAAGTGTATAGCATCGATGCACTCTTAAATGATTTTAGCGATAAAATTGATGTGCTGATTCTTTGTGGCGGATCAAAAGATGACTTGCCACAACAGGCGCCTATCTTTGCAAGTAAATTCAATACTGTAGATAGCTTTGATACTCATGCACGTATTCCGGAATACTATGCTGCAGTCGATGCACCTGCCCTTGCTAACAAAAAAACAGCTATGATTTCTATTGGCTGGGATCCTGGCATGTTCTCGATTAACCGTTTGTTTGGTGAAGCGTTATTACCAGATGGCGAAACTTATACTTTTTGGGGTAAAGGTTTAAGCCAGGGACATTCAGATGCGATCCGCCGTGTAGCAGGGGTGAAAGCTGGTGTTCAATATACCATTCCATCTACTGATGCGATTGAACAAGTCCGCAGTGGCACACGACCTGAGTTAAGCACCAAAGATAAACATCATCGTGACTGTTATGTGGTATTGGAACAAGGGGCTGATGCGGCAACAGTTGAACAAACGATCGTCAGCATGCCTGATTATTTTGCGGATTATAATACGACCGTGAATTTTATCAGTGAGGAAACATTACTGAAAGATCATCAGGATATGCCACATGGCGGTTTTGTCATTCGTAGTGGTAATACCAGTGATGCACAAAAACAGGTGATTGAGTTTTCTTTAAAGCTGAATAGCAATCCGGAGTTTACTGCAAGTGTTCTAGTGGCTTATGCCCGTGCCTGCTACCGCCTGAATCAAACTCAGCAATATGGTGCTAAAACAGCCCTAGATGTAGCACCCGCCCTACTTTCAATTAAATCTCCTGAGCAATTGCGCGAAGAATTGCTTTAAGATGATTTAAATATAGCCACCGATCGTATGATTGATGGCTATATTTTTTTGTTTTAGAGTTCGGATTGCTTAGTTACGAAATATCAAATATCTACAATCAAATGAAATAGTTTTCGACAAACGATGCAACTATCTACTACACAGACATTTGCAGTATTAGATAAGTGCAAAGGGATCTTAGATAGATTAAGGTGCTGTTGCACTACTTTCAGACGCAGCTTGTGTTGAATTTGCGTTAGCATCCTGCTCTGCTTTGAGCTTTTCCGCAGCTTCTCGTGCTTCAATACGTGCAATCATATCTGCCTGCTGCTGCTTGTATTTTTCCTGATTTTTAGCATCACTATTCACTGCAAGAAATGCCATACTAATTAAAAATACCGGAATACAAAGTGCAAGCGTACCAAAGATCACTAACTTTTTGATGTTGCGGGGCTGTGGCTGCTCAGACATAAAACCTACTTTCATTTCTTCATTTAATTACTGTGCCCAATATAACAAAATAAAGGCATAGCTCAAGTCTTGTATTCACAGGCTTTTGTTAAGCCCAAAATTTACATAAAAAAAGGAGACTAGCTCCTTTTTTTGAATCAACATAAATTAATTGGTTGCTGCAGTGCCTGTACAATGCGGACTGGTACTTGCATCTTTCTGCGCACTAGTTAGTACGATGCCAGTTCCTGCAGGCATGTGTGCTTGAATAAAATCGACAGCTTTTTCATTTCTACACACTATCGCTTGCGTATGACTCGCATTTGGTACAACATCCAACTCATATTTACTTGAATAGTCGGCTTGTGGGAAATATTTGGTTGCCTGTAATTTCATATTAGCAACCAATGCTTGAGTAACAGGTGGCAATACAGCCTGATCATCTGCACCCTGAATAATATAAACTGGTGTTTTAATCACTTTAGCCGCAGTTGCGTTAGTTGCAGGCTGATTATCAAGCAAGAATTTCTGAACCACTGGATCTGTTTGGATTTTATTTAAATTAATTCCATACTGAGAAATCATATGATTTGAATCTTTTAAGAATTCAAGTATCCCAGCTTTAAACTGTTCTTGTAGACCATTCGCACTGTTCGGGTCTGAATAACTTAAACACGCCCCTTCATCACCAGTACGACCATAGGCTTGCTCTGCAATCACGCCCGCATCTGCAGTAAAGATACTTTTCAAATCATAATTGGGTTCATACGCCTTAATACCTGAACTGGTTAATGCCGCATAAGCTAAAAGCTCTGCATATCCATCTGCAATTTGACTGATAAGCATTTGCCCTTGCGCACCCGTTAGGTGTCCCATACTTACTGCATAACGCACTTGCATCAACTGCTCATCCAATCGATTCAGTCCTTGCGCGTTAGGCTGACCATTCGTATCAACATTTAAATTCGGATCAAGATAAATTTGAATAATTTGACCTAAACTTGAGGCTGGTGCACCTGCAACTGCTCCCTTATAACTGGTATCTGTATTGGCAAATTCTGCAGTGCCTAATGATGCATGTCCACCTTGTGATTGACCAATCGACATCCATTCACCATTCAGCTTTGTACCATAATGAGCTTTCGCTGCCTTAACAGCAAAAATTGCTGATTGTGCTGCACTAGATAAATTTAGATAAGGATGTACACCTTTTGTACCTAGCCCCTCGTAGTCAGGTGCAACAATGACATAACCTGCTGCTAATAAACTATTGGCTAATATTTTAAAACGAGGGTGAATAATATTCTTACTCGGCGCACAATCATCCCCAGCACCCACAGTCCCATGTTCCCAAACTACAATTCGATAGCCATCTTTAGGCTGCGGCGCATCAGGAAACAATACCAAAGCCGTTGCTTCTGCTGTTTTCCCCTGTACATTGGTCATGTTATAGGTCATCACCTTGATCGATGAGCTACTATCGACACTATCCAAAGCATAATTAGCTTCTGAGATAAATGTTGGTTTCTGAGTCAAAATAGATGAGTCATTATCATCATTACAAGCTGTTAACGACAGCATGGAAACAGAAACTGCCAATGCAACTGCTATTTTTGTAAATTTCATAAGATATCCTTTTTAATCATTATTTTTAAGCATGAAACTACATGCAAGCTCCATTAAGGCATAAAAAAAAGCACCCGAATAGGATGCTTTATGCCAACTTAACTTTTAAGATAAATATCTTTAAACGACCAAAGCCATAAAAATACCGCAAAAAATTAACAAGCCAACCCAGCGATTGTGACGAAATGCCCAAAAACACCATTGAGGATCTCGATCACGTGTTTTTATCCATTGGTAAATAAAATCAAGAGCAACAACAATTAATGCAGCCAGACCAAATGGAAGCAATAAATTTTCTAGCCAAAGTGCCGCAGCAATCAACACAATACTAACGGCCTGTAAAGCACTAATAATTTGAATGTCATGCTGGCCAAATAAGATCGCTGTAGATTTCACTCCAATCTTTAAATCATATTCACGATCCGCAATCGCATATTGGGTATCATAAGCTACAGTCCAGGCCAGATTGCCAAAATATAAGAGCCAGCAGGTTAAATCCGGCGTTTGCCCCACTGCGGTATAAGCCATCGGAATCGACCAGGAAAATGCTAACCCCAAAAAGACTTGAGGCAAATGGGTATAGCGCTTCATAAAAGGATAAATAAACGCTAGAAATAAAGCCCCAAATGACCAGTAAAAAGTTTCAATCGGCAAGAAAAGAAGCAGGCAGGCGCTGGCAGCCACCAAAACCAGAAATACCATCACGGCTTCTTTAGCACTGATAATCCCGGTCGCTAGCGGACGGTTTTTGGTACGCTCCACATGCGCATCAACTTTACGGTCAGCAAAATCATTAATGGCACAGCCTGCTGCCCGCATAAAAATCACACCCAAAATCATGGGAATTAAAATTTCAATACGTGGCATGCCCTGAGCTGCAATCCACAGCGCCCACATGGTAGGCCAAAAAACCAGTTCAGTCCCAATCGGTTTATCAAAACGACAAAGATAATAATAGGCGCTAAGACGCTCACGCCAGGTGATTGCTTGTGCGGTTGCCATAAAAATCAAGCCCGTGAATTTTGTATAAAGTGTTCAAATGCCGGTAAAAATGTTTCTTGTACGATAAATTTACAGCCGTGCCAAGTATAGCAGCTCTGACGGGTCCAGCCCTCATCTAAAAGTACCACCCGGCGCTGGCACAGTGGATTAGTGCGCTGAAACAAAAACCAGCCAATCGGTTTGGTACCAATATGCTGAAAAATTCGGGCTTTTTTTTGCAGGCTTAAAATCGGAAAGATGCTTTTGGCTTTCACCCAAGGAGATTGTTCCGAACCGTAGAGATAACTTTCACGTACCCAGGAAGTATGCTGATGTGACATTTGCATCCATTTGGCATTGGCAAAGCCTAAACGCTGAAAATGCTCTTGAATTGGCTCGACATGGAATTGTCCTTGCGCCAAATCGGTCAGTTGTTGCGTGAGTGAACCCGATGCATACAGCCACGGTTTTAACTCAACAGGCAGAGTTGACAGCAACACACGCTGATTTTGATTTCTAGAACGACTATTCATTGTTAACAGTTATCTGTTTTTGCAATGATTTCATATTTGCCTTGTGGGGTTTTAATTAAAATAAAACCTTCAGCACTCAAATAAAATGATTCTGGATAAGCATAATCCAGCGCTATTTCAGGATTTTTCAGCGCCACAAATTGAGCCTGCTTATAACCCTCGGGAGTCCGCCCCACTTCAAGATAAGTCACTTCAGAGAAGTTCAACTTAAAACCTTTGTTATGATCTTTTGGATCAATCCATGGATAAAAGCTGGTGTGCTTTTTACGTTGTGCCATTTAAGCCCATCCATCATTTAAAATTATAAATAGATGATACAAAAAAACCCGCGACATGCGCGGGTTTTCTTCGCTTTAATTCGTGATGAATTACAAGCTGTAGTACATATCAAATTCAACTGGGTGAGTAGTCGTGTTTAGACGACGAACTTCTTCAGTTTTAAGCTCGATATAAGCATCAAGCATTTCTTTCGTGAACACGCCACCTTTTAACAGGTAATCATGATCCGCTTGAAGTGCTTCAAGCGCCATATCCAGGCTATGCGCCACTGTAGGGATTTTTGCTTCTTCTTCCGGTGGAAGATCGTACAAGTTCTTGTCAGCAGCTTCACCTGGGTGGATCTTGTTTTGAATACCGTCAAGACCAGCCATCAACAATGCCGCGAAACCTAGGTACGGGTTCATCATTGGATCTGGAAAACGCGCTTCAATACGCTTGCCTTTCGGGCTAGACACGTAAGGAATACGGATAGATGCAGAACGGTTACGCGCTGAGTAAGCAAGCATAATCGGTGCTTCGAAATGTGGAACCAAACGTTTGTATGAGTTTGTAGATGGGTTAGTGATCGCATTCAATGAACGAGCATGTTTGATCACACCACCGATGAAGTACAATGCCATTTCTGAAAGGCCTGCATATTCATCACCAGCAAACAGGTTCTTGCCATCTTTAGAGATCGACATGTGAACGTGCATACCTGAACCGTTATCGCCTACCATTGGTTTAGGCATAAAGGTTGCAGTTTTAGCGTATTGGTGCGCAACGTTCCAAACAGCATATTTGAACTGTTGTACTTCGTCAGCTTTACGAACCATTGTGTTGAAGCTCACACCAATTTCTAACTGGCAAGATGCAACTTCGTGGTGATGTACTTCTACACGACCTGGGCCCATGATGTCTTCGATACGCGCACACATGTCTGCACGCATGTCATGTGAAGAATCTACAGGAGGAACTGGGAAGTAACCGCCTTTTACGCGTGGACGGTGACCAGAGTTACCGCCTTCGTAGTCTTTGTTAGTTGACCAAGCAGCTTCTTCAGCGATCAATGTATGGCGCGCGCCAGACATGTCGATTTCCCATTTTACTTCGTCAAATACGAAGAATTCTGGTTCTGGACCAAAGAATGCAGTATCACCGATACCGGTAGATTTCAAATATTCTTCTGCACGGCGCGCAATCGAACGTGGGTCACGATCATAACCTTGACCAGTTGATGGCTCGATGACGTCACAAGTTACAACAACTGTTGGCTCTGCAAAGAACGGGTCGATAAAACCTGTTGCCGCATCCGGACGTAAAATCATGTCCGATGCTTCGATGCCTTTCCAACCTGCAATTGAAGAACCGTCAAACATTTTGCCGTCTTCAAATGTATCTTCATCAATACTGTCTGCTGGGTAAGTGACGTGTTGCTCTTTACCCTTGGTATCAGTAAAGCGAAAATCGACCCATTTTGCGCCACTTTCTTGTATGAGTTGAAGGACCTTGTTCGCCATGCTCATTTTGCTCCGATGTTTTTGTTGCACCCGTGAAGTGCGTGTTAGCAGTTGATAGTTATTAAGCAATTACCGTACCAACTTTTAAAAGTATAGATAAAATCTTGAAATCTTTATAAGAAATCATGAAGTGACAAAAATACTTTGCGGCTATTATACTAGCTGCAAAACTAAATGCACTATATTCAAGCATTCTTCATTTATTTTATTTCAGCTTTATTTTTTAGCGCACCTAAATAGTGCATGTATCTATAAAAATGTATAAGAAACATAGCTTTTTATAGCAAATATGCTGCTTTTTCTTACTTTTGTTATATTTTTACTTGTTTTTGGCTAAAAATTGAGCTTTTTTTAGTAGATATCAGTAAAGAAAATTTTGCGATTCATTTGGGATTGTATGCCTATTATGAGGCATTTTCTTTAAATCTACTTTCAATAGAAAAGTTTATATAAAGCTTAATTATTCAAGTGATGTTTTTTTCATCAAGCATTTTACCTCTCTTTGACCTTAATTTTTTCATTTTTAAGTTTTACTCTAAAAAATAGCCTTTTAAATCTTTCTATGAGTAAGCCTATTACTTTAAATCATTATAAAATTTTATTTAATTTTCTACAGGTTTTTAAAGCCAATAAATTGAGCGAAATTGTTGCGCCGAATGGGGCTATTTTTTGCTATGATGAAGCGTGCTTTATTTTCACACAATGAAATCAATGATTTAGTTGTGTCAGGCAAGTGCTTGCAACACGTATAAATAAAGTACGATCTGGACAACATTAGCACAGTTAAGTGCATTAATTTCAATAGGTTAAACTCATGCTTTTAATGGTCGACAACTATGACTCCTTTACTTATAACATCGTCCAATATTTTGGCGAACTGAATCAAGAAGTAAAAGTAGTCCGTAATGATGCCGTGACATTGGAAGATATAGAGCGATGGCAACCTAAGTATTTAGTGATTGGCCCCGGCCCGTGCTCGCCAAGTGAGGCAGGAATTTCTATTCCTGCAATTCAGCATTTTGCTGGCAAAATTCCTTTACTGGGCGTTTGTCTTGGTCATCAAAGTATTGGTCAGGCATTTGGCGGTGATATCGTGCGTGCCAAACGTGTGATGCATGGCCGTCTGTCTGATATGTACCACAGTGATACCGGGATTTTCAGCAATCTTCCTTCTCCATTTTCTGCAACGCGCTATCATTCCCTGGTGATTGATCAAGCCACCTTGCCTGAATGTCTGGAAGTCACCTGCTGGACCAATGAATCGGATGGCTCTATGGAAGAAATTATGGGTGTGAAACATAAGACATTGCCGGTCGAAGGCGTGCAGTTCCATCCCGAATCGATTCTGAGCCAGCATGGTCATCAAATCTTTAAAAACTTTCTCGAAATTTATGCCTAAGAACACCTTATGAATATTCAACAAGCTTTAAGCAATATTACTAAAAACATTCACCTGACTCAGGATCAAATGCAAGACGTGATGCGTGCCATCATGTCAGGTGAAGCGACCGACGCCCAGATTGGTGCCCTACTGATGGGATTACGCCTTAAAGGCGAAAGCATTGATGAGATTACCGCAGCTGCACGTGTTATGCGTGAACTGGCTACCAAAATTGATGTCAGTGATATTCCATATTTAGTGGACATCGTGGGTACAGGCGGTGATGGTCAAAACCTGTTTAACGTTTCTACTGCTTCCGCATTTGTAATTGCAGCAGCGGGTGCAACCATTGCCAAACATGGTAACCGCGGCGTTTCTACCAAATCAGGTTCGTCGGATTTACTGGAACAGGCCGGGATTAATCTGGACCTGAACATGCAGCAGACTGAACGCTGTATCCGTGACGTTGGTGTCGGTTTCCTGTTTGCGCCGAATCATCATCAAGCCATGAAATATGCAATCGGCCCACGTAAAGAATTAGGAATTCGTAGTATTTTCAATTTACTTGGCCCGCTTACGAATCCGGCCGGAGTAAATCGTTTAGTCATTGGCGTATTTTCCAATGAACTCTGCCGTCCGATTGCGGAAGTCATGAAACAGCTCGGTGCTGAACATGTGATGGTGGTACATTCACGTGATGGTCTGGATGAAATCAGTATTGCCTCTTCAACTCATGTCGCTGAACTGAAAAATGGCGAAGTCACCGAATGGGACATTATTCCTGAATCGGTCGATATTGAATCGCAAACTCTGACCGGACTAATTGTGGAAGATTCTGCGCAAAGTCTGGCTTTAATCAAAGATGCACTGGGCAAGAAAAAATCAGACATCGGTGATAAAGCCGCGAACATGATCGCGCTGAATGCCGGCGCGGGTATTTATGTCTCCGGTTTAACCAGCAGCTATAAGCAAGGTGTTGCGCTGGCACATGACATTATTTACGGCGGTCAGGCACTTGAAAAAATGAGTGTGCTGTCTGAATTTACCAAAACCATTAAACATTACGAAGCTTAATTCGGTCAGGGATTTTGATCATGGTGGATATCGCAAACACAATTTTAGGCAAGATTGTTGACCGTAAAAAAGAAGAGTTTGCCCTACGTTTAAAGCAGAAAAGCTATAAAGATCTGGAAGAACTGGCACAAGGTGCATCACCTGTGCGTGGTTTTGCCCGGTCTTTAGTGTCGAAACGTCCGGGTGTCATTGCTGAAATTAAGAAAGCTTCGCCATCTAAGGGCATTATTCGCGAGAACTTTAACCCTGCGGAAATTGCAGCACAGTATCAGGAGGCAGGCGCAGCCTGTTTATCGGTGCTGACCGATGTAGACTTTTTCCAAGGACATGATGACAATATTCAGATTACCCGTTCACATTGCGACCTGCCTGCACTGCGCAAAGACTTTCTGATCGATCCTTATGGGGTCATCGAAGCACGTGCCCTGCATGCAGACTGTATCTTGCTAATTGTGGCTTGCCTGTCTGACCAGCAGTTAGAAGAAATGTCCAAAACTGCATTTGAACATCATCTGGATGTACTGGTTGAAGTTCACGATGAAGAAGAACTATCCCGTGCTTTAAAGCTTTCAGATCGTTGTTTGCTCGGCGTGAATAACCGTAATTTAAAAACCTTTGATGTGGATTTGAACACCTCGATTCGTTTGAAAAAATTACTGGATCCTTCACGCTTGCTGGTGACTGAAAGCGGTATTGCAACTCCTTCCGATGTCGCCATGATGCAGGAACATGATATTCACGCCTTCTTGGTCGGCGAAAGCTTTATGAAACAGCCACGTCCGGATCATGCTTTCCGTGATCTGTTTGGTGAGCCTGAAGTGGTTTAAAGTTGTAAATACTTACCTAAGCATTAAAAAAGCCCAATCTCAGGATTGGGCTTTTTTATTTTCAATATTGAAAAGTAGACCATAGAATCTCGAGCGTATTTAAAATCCTCAGCAATGTCATGAACGCAATTCAGTTCTCCTTTGTCTATTTTCAGACTATAATTCTTGTAAATTCCGCATCTCCCTTGTTTTTACATTATGAGTAAACACGATTCTTCATTATCTAAAGATCAGTACAACCTGCTGAAATCTTTTAAGAAGCAAATTACACAGCCGCAAACGCCTGCGGTCGTTGCTGCACCTGTTGAAAAGACTGTCGAGCAAGAAGCTTTAGAAGAACTAGAATTATTCCGCAAGCAAATGCAGGGCGTGCAAAAAATTGAATCGGGCAATACGGTTCAACTGGACAAGCCACGCAAGAAAAAGCCGGATGCACAAATCCTGGCAAAGCGTGCAGCGGCTACTGGCCCGATGGAAACAGAGGCAATGGCTTTATCAGATACTCAGGCCATGCTCAATCCTGTCGGGAGTCAGGCCAACTTGAGCTATCGCATCGCCACCTTGCAGCATAAAGTGTTTGAAGACTTGAAAGCCGGTAACTTGCGCTGGTTTGAAGCTGTGGATCTGCATGGCTGTACCGTAGAAGAAGCGCGTCAAGCCGTGCTGCAGATTATCCAGATCGCCAAAGATGAAAACCAGAACGTGATTAAAATCGTACATGGCAAAGGTCCAGAAGCGATTTTAAAAACCTATGTCAACGGCTGGTTGCGTCAGCATCGTGATGTTTTGGCATTTGTCAGTGCACCTGAAAAGCAAGGCGGTACCGGTGCGGTATTGGTTTTGCTCAAACGTGCAGAAAAGAATCCAAAGTTCAAACAGTAAACGGTTTTAGCCTCAAAACAAGGCATTGTAAAAGTTTTCTGCTACAATGCCGTCCTTGTTCATTCTCAGTTTAAGTGAATACGTCATATGACTATGCAGCAATCCTACGCAAACATTCTTACTGCCGTTGGCGAAGATCTAAATCGCCCTGGTCTCAAAGATACGCCTGTGCGCGCTGCGAAAGCATTTTCATATTTAACCTCGGGTTATAGCCAGACACTTGAAGAAGTGACCAACAAGGCGGTCTTCCCTTCCGATAACCGTGAAATGGTACTGGTCAAAAACATCGAATTTTATTCGCTATGTGAGCATCACTTATTGCCATTTTATGGCCGCGTACATATCGCCTATTTGCCAGAAGGTCATGTTTTAGGCCTGTCTAAATTTGCCCGTATTACTGAAATGTTTGCACGCCGTTTGCAGATTCAGGAAAATCTGACTCAGCAAATTGCAGAAGCAGTGGCTGAAGTCACCAAAGCACGCGGTGTTGCAGTAATGATTGATTCTGCGCACATGTGCATGATGATGCGCGGTGTAGGCAAGCAGGAATCAACCACACGTACGGTATCATTTATTGGTGATTTTAAAACCGACAAAGAAACACGTCGTGAATTTTTAAGTGCGGTTCCAGAAAGCTATTAATTATTAAAGCTTAAAAATAAGTTACTCAAAGCCTCGATCATTCGGGGTTTTTTGCTTTTAAAGGAAGAGGATATCAATACTTAATTCAAAAGCTCACTTGCTATAAATAACACCTGGTAACAGGGTTTAAAAACCTGTCCCAAAACTTGCTATGTTTCAGTCTAGAACTCAAACAATTCCTGCTTGTGTTTGCAACAAGCCTACACTTGGATACACGATAAAGTTTTAATCCTGCCGCTCTCCCATTAAAGTAATTTGAAGTTGATATATAGCAAAGCGCTTTATATCTTTCTGATTGATTTTTAATGATAAGGAAAGTAACCATGGCGAATAGTAAAAATAACCAGGCGAAAGACAGCAAAAAATCAGCAAAAACTGCTAAAAAGAACCAAGATGAGAAACTGAAAAAGTCGAATAAGAGTAGTGACAAAGACAGTGATCGCAAAGTCACTAAAAAAGCGGCGAGCAGTAAATCTAAAGCGGCATCTTCTAAGAAAGACAATGCCAGCAAAGATGAAAAAGTGAAGGCGAAGAAAAATTCGAGCTCAAAAGCCAGTGATAAAGCGAAAGACCAAAAGACCTCTTCCGCGAAAAAACCGGCTAAAGCGAAAAGCAGCAACAAGAGTAAAGACGACACTAAAGTGAAAAAGTCTTCTTCAAAAAAATCGGCGCCTGCTAAAAAGCAGTCGAGTAGCTCCTCTAAGAGCAAGTCAACCAAGGCTAAAACCTCGAAGACCAGTTCAAAAAAATCGAAGTAAAATGAAAGCCCCTAGCTCTAAATGACAGGGGCTTTTCTGTATCCTGCCCCTTTATTTTTATAATTTGTATTAGCTGAAATATTGAGCAATTTTAAATTTCAGAAAAGGCCGAATATGAAGCCATCTGCCAAAGTAGCGCCACCAAAACGTCCGTCACGTGTAGTTTCGAATAGTTTTGATTATTCTCTGGACTTTGCAAAGATTAATTTTCGTAAACGACCGGAGCTCTACCGGATTGGCCGTGGTGAACAAGGTGTTTTACTGGTTGAGCCTTATAAATCGGAAATCCTGCCACACTGGCGCTTTGCAGATGAAGCAAAAGCACAAGCCAGTAGCGAGAAAATCTATCAGCTTTTCTTGGACTATTTAAAACAAAAAGATTTTGTTGGTGCGGACATGGCACGCAAGTTTTTACAGATGGGTTTTACCCGTGCCCGGCGTTATGCCAATCATAAAGGCGGCAAAAAATACGACGGCCCAGTTCCGGAAGACAAAAAAGGCTTAAGTGGCGCGCATGGCCGTTCTGAGCTGCCACGCCATCAGGAAGATCCGGTTAAAGCCGCTGCTGCCAAAATTTTTAAACAGAAATGGGATGAAGCTAAAAATCATCCCGATTATCTTCAGCAAAAACAGAAATTTCAGGAATTTATAGAGCAGCAGTCTGCAACTGGATAAAAACCTTTCATTTAAACCGAGAGTGGCTGTGCGACTGGGTTCAGGGACTGATGAGCCATATAGACTCTGTTACGCCCGTTGTTCTTCGCCATATACAAAGCAGAATCTGCCGCATTCAGGAAGCGCTGATAATCTGGATGTCCATCATAGAGGGCACAACCAATACTGACCGTAAATTTAAACTGCTGACCTTGTGCCGAATTAATCATGCCATTTTCAATATATTTACGAATACTTTCGGCGATATTGAGGGCACGTTTCTCATCAGTATCCACCAGTAACAGCAAAAACTCTTCACCGCCGATCCGGAAAGCATAATCACTGCCCTGACTATATTTTTGCAATGCTTCGGCCAGAAATTTCAAGGCCAGATCACCTGCTGCATGTCCAAATTTGTCATTAATACTTTTGAAATAATCAGCGTCGATAGCAAGTAAAGACAAAGGTGTATGATTCTTACGAGAAAAAGTGATTTCACGTGAAATAATCGTATTCAAATAACGACGATTCAATAACTGGGTCAATGAATCATTACCTGATTCAATATATTCGGCCACCTGAAATAACTGGTCCACCAGCAGCTGAATTTCGCGGTTTAAGTCACGGATCTGCTGGATCAGTCCCAGCATATTGTTTTTGTCCGTACAGTCCATGATCTCTTGATTAAGTTCATCGACTTGATAAATTCGTTCAATGATTAAATCGACCTGGTCAGAACCGGTAAAAGCATAAGAGGCTTTATGGATAAACCATAAACCAAACTCCGACTTGGACAGCATCGAATGATTCAATTTCTCATGCTCAGAAAAGACCTTGAACATGAGCTCATTTTCCCAGTCCAGCAATGAGCTACGCTGTTTATCTTTTTGTACGGCTACATCCTGCATCGCTGAAAAAACACGATAACTGTGTTTAATTTCCTGATTCATGGCTGTTTTGGCTTCATAAGATCGGCACATGACTTCTGTGGCAAATCCCATGATCTGGACAATATAACTGTAGGTGGTCAACATACTGTGGTGAGGATTCTCATCCAGCAGTTCAAATATTTTACGCTCAATTTCACGTACACCGCGCATGATCAGCCAGGACGGAATTCCGACACGCGCATGCACATGCCCCACCATCGCCTGTTTCTGCACGGCATCGGCATAGCGTTTATTAATTCCTACACTAAAGCTTTCAAGTAGCCAGGCATTTAAAGTGTCGCGCAAGCGCTGTTGAATCAAGTCATCAGAAAAGAATTCTGCAGATTCCTTTTCAATGAGCATGTTTTTATAGAATTCTTCCACCAGAATCAGGGAATGATCTTGAATAAAGTGAAAGGCATGCAATAATTCGTCAGATGAATAATTTTGACAGATCTGTTCCCATTGCTCGGCCAGTCTTGCCATGCATTCATTATTCATACTGTCTGTTCCCCAAAACCTTGCAATTTGCACTCACATTATGTGACAAATATAACAAATATCAGGTATTTTTCCTAAAATATCGACCAGATTATTTGCACCAAACCCAGCTAATCTTTTTATGCAAGGGAAAACCGAACAGTAGCCTCACAGATACACAGCACTTTATGAATAGTGTTGATCAGTTTTAACTAAATCTTAAAAATACCGGATCAAACCAAGACTCCATTGATCCCAGTCTTTGGACTGTTGTTGCTGATATTCCCAAGACAGCCGAAGTGCATGTTGTGGATTGAATGCATATTGGAGTTCAGTATTCAGTTTCAGCTGCCAGCGATGCGAATCTTCCCAATAAGGCAGTTCCACCTGCACCAGACTGTTGATCTGATCGCTCCAGATATTCTGGCACCCCACAGTAGGGCCTGCACCTACGCGCCAGCCTTGATCAAGTGTCTTGCCTGCCTGTAGCTGAGTTTGCATTTGTGCATAACATAGATGTTCACGGCTGACATTTGCCCAGCTATAACCGACCTGAGTTTTTAAGCTGGCAACGCCATGCTGCTCATCTTCACTAAACTGGCCATGCGCATTCAGTGCTTCCTGTTGCCAGCCCAGATTAAAACCCCAGGACAATGGCGTATTAAACGGATTGACGGGGTTATAGGAATTGACAGTCAATAGATCCAGATGCTCCAGTTTGAGTTCACTGTCACGATATTGCAAAGCCCCATCCAGAAACAGCAATTGTGTGCCGGTTCGAAAACCGCCTTGCGGGTCGATGAGATCATGATAGGCTTGCCGATGCCCTAGCTGGACAAAGGATTCACCCTGAACCTGTCCGGCCTGAAGACTGATATTCCGTGCATGATGGCTTTGTACCGGGTCTATTTTTGGACGTTCAGGCGCTTTACGCTGCTTCTCGATATTCAGCTGACTTCTTAAGCCTAATAACTTGCGAAAACGTGGCTGGGAAAATGATTTATCGACTGTTTGTCGGAGAAAGTCCAGATATAAATGATCATAGGCCATTTCCAGAATTTTGGCCTGATCTTCTGCCGGATAGGGCTGCAAGATTGAAGGCATTGCACCTGTTTCTGCATAAGCCAGCTGATGCGCAGTTTTTGCCAGCGCTTTACCATGCTGTCTGGACTGTGCCAGCAATTGAGTTTCAAGCGCCGGACGGTAAACTTTCTGTTTGATCAAGCCCTGCTGTTCTACTACTTTTAGTGTTTCAATCGGAATCGCAGTCGAATTAAACTGTTTCTGTAGATTTAACTCGGGACGCACCAGATCAAACAGTCCCAGTAGGCGATAAGCGCAATTATCACTGATAAAATAATAAGGGAAACTTACATTTTGCATTTCCCAGAGATGCTGTACTAAAAACTTGGTCTCTTGCGGGCTTAAGTTTAATTCGTATTCCCATAAATCCCGGCTTTCAAAGTCACCATATTCTTTGACCTTGCGGTAATACGGCATCAGTGAATATTCACCCGGATATTGTCCAGTCAGCCCTTTCCAGGCAAAGGACCAGTTGTCATTGCCATCGACCGTCGCAGCATAGTTGACCGCATAAGAAATCAGATTGAGTTGTTGCTGGTCTTTAGGGTCCAGACGCAACAAGGTATGACCAAACATCGAGCTGGGATTACCCATAAAATCCGTGGCATAGATCAGGGTTGCCTGATAAGGCTTGACCTCGCCAATCCATTTATCCAAATCCGGGCAACTGACCGCAGGCAATTGTTGCTCGGAAATATTCAATTGCTGCCTTAACCAGCTGCTGCGTGCAGGAAACTTACAGCGGACGGACTGATTCGGCTCTGCGCTCAGGAATAAAGCCTGAATGTTATGCTGCATTTCTTTTTTTAGATCAGTTTTTCCCTGCTCTGCCAGGAAATAGCCCGAATAGTTAACCTCGCTATGACCTTGGGGATTGGCATACATGAGACGTTGCCAGGTAGTGCTCTGATCCAGACGCTGAGTTTCGGCCTGAGCGATATAATGCTGGATGTCTGGATTAATTTCGCTAGAAAAACTTAAAGGGCTGAATGTCAGGCCCAACATGAAGAACGCATATTTCATTCAGTTAACTTATTCTCATCAATTTCTTTTAGTCATAAGAAAACCCTGCCAGAACAGCAGGGTTTTTAGGGTGCGGATCAGATGTAGGATTTCAATACTTCATCTTTGGCCATCACAGTTTGTAAGGTGCTTAAAACTTGTAATGTATTCTGGTTTTCTTCGGAATAAATTTCAGAGAAATTCTGCTTGGAAACGCTAAAGAAACGAGCTTTATCTTCAGATTTAATATTCAAAAGTTCAGCCAGAACATTCAGGCTTTCACCCTCTCCAACTGCCATATCACGCGCCAATGCTTCAGCGTTTTCATTGGTAAAGGTCACCACTTGAGCGGTTACAGTACCGCCCTGGCTACAACCTAAAGTACCAAAAGTGATCCCGAGCCACTGATTCGTGAACAGAACGTTGGTCGTACCTGCAAAGAGTTTAGGAATAATACCAGACTGACCCGCCCACACCTGGCTTCCGATACCACAACCGACATCTCGGTCAGCCATCGCCATGCTTGAACCAGTCGCCAATACCGCCGCCAGCATAATTTTTTTCAACATAGTTATTCTCCAATTATTCTCATGCAATCTTTGTTATTACTCTAATAATGTAATTTAAATTACATACTCAGCAGAGTAGCGACAAGTCAAGTTTGGCGCAATTGAAAAAATGTATGCTTTACATAAACATAACCTGATTGATTTTACTGTTCCTTGAGCGCCCAATCGCCTTGTGAATTACGCTGTCCCAAGATTTTCAGTACTAACACCAGACTCAGCAATAACAACAAATACCAGGAGCCCAGTTTGCCCCATCCCACCATATGCCATTGCTCAATCTGGCTTGGATAGAGCCAGATCTGGTAAAAGGTACTGATGTTCTCGGCAATCCAGATAATAAACGCCAGAATCAGCAGTACGGGTAACATCGGCAACTGAAAAGTATGCCGATTCAGCTGAAAGCGAATTCTGGTTTTCCAGAACATCAGCACGCTCCAGACAAATAAAATCACCCGATAATCGGGAATAAAAAACTTGCTCATAAAGTTGATATAAGACAAGACAGCCAATGTCAGCATATGGCTAAAACGCGGCAATTTTTCAAATGAAACCTGATATAGACGTAAAGAGCGCGCAAAAAAACTGCCGACCGCAGAATACATAAAACCGGCAAATAAAGGCACGGTCAGGATTTTAAATATTGCGGGTTGAGGGTAATGCCAGGAAGCAATTGCCGGATGGGTCAGGAAGATTTCCATCACCATGGCCATGAGATGAAATAGCGCAATCACTTTGGCTTCAGCCCAGGATTCCAGTTTGGTATAGAGCAATATCACCTGAATCAGCAAGGCAAAAAACAGCAGATAGTCATACCGGTAAAAACCGAAAAAGAGATCGCTGCCCATAGAAGCAGTCAGCGCAAAAGCCAGCAGGAGTAAAATCCCAAATAAGGCAGCCGAAGCTGCCTTATAAGTAAATTCAAACCCTGATTTGAATAGATCGATCAAGGTTTACATCCTAAAGATATTTGGCACTATACTCATGTACGGTATCAATAAATGCTTTTGGATTCGCCGGATCAACCCACTGGGTAATACCATGGCCTAAATTGGCAACATAACCGGTTTTCTCGCCATTGGCATAGGCATCATCCAGCATGGCTTTTGTTGCTTTAATGATGGTCTCTGATGAACCATATAAAGTTGCAGGATCCAGGTTACCTTGAAGTGCTGCACGACCCGCAACGGTTTGACGAGCAACATTTAGTGGCGTCGTCCAGTCCAGACCAAACGCATCTGCACCTGTCGCAATCATCGGTTCCAACCATTGGCCGCCACCTTTGGTAAACAGAATCACCGGAATCTTGCGGCCGTCTTTCTCACGTTGCAAACCAGCGACAATCTTCTGCATATAGTTCAGCGAGAACTCGATATATTCACGATGTGCTAATGCACCACCCCAACTATCAAAGATCTGTACCGCTTGTGCACCCGCATCGATCTGCGCATTCAAATATTCAGTCACTGCATCAGCCAGACGATCCAGTAAAGCATGCAAAACTTCAGGCTGCGCATACATCATCTGTTTGGTAAAACGGAAATCCTTGCTTGAACCGCCTTCGACCATATACGTTGCCAGAGTCCATGGACTGCCCGAGAAACCAATCAGAGGAACCTGACCGCCCAAGGCTGAACGAATGGTCGAAACGGCATTCATCACATAATCCAGATCCGACTTGGCATTAAATGCAGGCAGATTGGCGACATCCTGTTCGTTACGGATGGTCTTGTGAAATTTCGGGCCTTCACCGGCTTCAAAATACAGCCCCAGTCCCAAAGCATCCGGAACCGTCAAGATATCCGAGAATAAAATCGCGGCATCAAGATCATAACGGCGTAAAGGCTGCAAAGTTACTTCACAGGCCAGTTCAGTATTCTTGCAAAGCGAAAGGAAATCTCCTGCCTTGGTACGCGTTTCGCGGTACTCAGGCAAATAACGGCCAGCCTGACGCATCATCCATACTGGAGTAGCATCTACAGGCTCACGCAACAATGCGCGCAGAAAACGATCATTTTTTAAGGTCGTCATTCACATTCCCATCTTTCTTTGACATTGCCAACATCATAGCAAAAAGGCCGCAGTTTTAATAACTTCTGGCAACTTTAAAAACCGATCGGATTGAACGGCAACCTAGTGATTTACACAAAACAACTACTGCATCTCCACATTTTTTCTGTAATACTTATAGTGTTTTTTCACATAGTTAAAGAAATAATTCTTAAGGTTGAGTTACATGTTCGTTCGCACAATGCTCGCTGTGAGTCTAGGTTGCATTTTCGCAGGTCAAGTTTTTGCCGCGTCTACTGCTGAACAACCATTAAAACCCCAAGTGGTGACTGATGTTGCAGTGCAAGATCCGATTGATCCATTAGCAACTGAAGCTTCAGCGGCCCAAGCAGCACCTGCAGAAGCGCAAATTACCGCACAAGAACAACAAGACTTAAAACAGGCATCTGAAGCGCTGAATGAGCTACAGGATACCGAAGATCAGACTGCTTCTATTGGCGCAGCACCAAATACCAAAGCATCGACTAACTCTGCAGCGACCAAAGCTTCGTGGACTTTAGACGGCTTAAATAATGCCCAGTGGTATGAAAATATCGGTGCAGGTCAATTCCCAGTTTACGCACGTGCACATGTCATGCTGAATAATGCCCATGCATCACCGGGGGCGATTGACGGAACCAGCGGTAAAAATACACTAAAAGCCATTGCATCTTTCCAGCAAATGAATGGCATTAAACCGACAGGTGTTTTGACTCAGGAAACCTGGGATAAACTAGTTGCACGTCAGGGTTCTAAGCCAGCCTTTGTTGAATACACCATTACTGAAAAAGATCTGGCAGGCCCATTTGCCAAGTCTATTCCTTCAGATTATGCGTTACAGGCGAAAATGAAAGGCTTGTACTACACACGTGTCAGTGAAATGTTGAGTGAAAAATTCCATATGGATGAGAATTTCTTAAAGAAACTCAATCCAAATGCTAACTTTAATAAAGTTGGTGAAAAATTACTGGTCAGTAATGTACGTAATGACTTGCCTGAAGGTATTCACTTGATTGTTGCACATAAAGGCGCGAAACAACTGTACTTATTTAACAGTAAAAATCAAATGATCGCGTCATTCCCTGCCACCATTGGTAGTGCGGATACACCATCTCCAACCGGAACCTATAAAGTAACAGGTGTTGCACCAAACCCTTGGTACAGCTATTCACCGTCTAACTTTGTACAAGGTAAAAACTTAAAACCACTATCTTTACCACCGGGTCCTAACGGTCCTGTCGGGAATATCTGGATTGGTTTAAGCAAGAAATCATTTGGTATTCACGGGACACCAAACCCGTCTACCATTTCGAAAACAGCATCACATGGTTGTATTCGTTTGACTAACTGGGATGCCAATGATCTTGGCCGTAAAGTCAAATCTGGCGTAACGGTTCGTTTCTTAGAATGATGATCGGTCTGCCGATTTGAATAAAAATAGCCTGCTTTTGAGCGGGCTTTTTTATTCCTTATGTTTACTTTCAGCTCTTTCGTTGCAAAAATGCAATGATCTGTCGCCTATTTGAGATTTTTTCAGTTATAAAACGACAGTATGATGATCTCAAGTTAAAAATAATGTCGAGATAAAATCATGAATGCTTTTCTACATCCTAGCGAAAATCGTGGTCATGTAAAAATGGGCTGGCTGGAGTCTAAACACAGTTTCTCATTTGGTAACTGGTATAACCCAAAGTATATGGGTGTCAGCGCTTTACGTGTCATTAATGATGACCTGATTGATGGACATCAGGGTTTTGGAACGCATCCACATGACAATATGGAAATCCTGACCTGTGTGCTGAAAGGAACCATTACCCATCAGGACAGCATGGGCAATCATGGCGGAATCGCTGCGGGTGAATGGCAACTGATGAGTGCAGGAACAGGTGTGCGGCACAGTGAAATGAACCAAGGCGACGAACAGGTCCATTTACTGCAAATCTGGCTTATTCCAAATGAACGTGATGCCAAGCCGAACTATCAGCAAATCCGTCTTGACCCGCATGAGCAACCGAACCAGTGGCATTTGATTTGTGGTCCGAATGGCAATGCACCGATGCATATTCGTCAGAATGCCGAAGTCAAAACTGCGGTGATTCAGCAAGGCCAAAGTCTGGAAGTGAAAGCGACCCAGCATATTAATTATGTACATGTTGTTTCTGGCACTGTCCAGATCGCTGAACATACAGTTGAAGCTGGCGGCGCAATTGCTTTTCTAGATGATACAGAAATTAAAGCAAGCGAAGATGCCCAAGTGATCTGGTTTGATTTGCCGGAAGTACCCAACTAAGCTTTTAAAGCTCTCAGCTCTAATGGCTATTGATCCCAGTGATTAATAGCCATTTTTTATACGTATAATCATGAATAAAAAATAATAGTTCGCAAAATCATAATAAGGCTACTTAACCAATAAAATTATGCCTACGACCTATACAAATCCAACCAATTCTCATCACATTTTTACCTAAGCAATGCATTATTTAGGTGAATATAAACTGATCCCTTTCCATGGAATCCAGTGCTGTATAGCTTTGATCATTCACGACTGGTTTGATATTGTCTTTTGCAGGCATAAAGTGAATTAATCTTTTCATGTAGGTTAAATAAATAGAAGAGCATATCCGTATGAACCAAATTTTAGAGATGCAAAGCATCCAGCAACAAGCTTTGCTTTATTTATTAGCCTTTTTAAAACAACAAGACTATCAGTTCACGACCATTACACCACTTTCCCACCAGCGAATTCTGGATCGAAAAAAGAATGAAATTTATAAGCAAAGAACCCTTCAGGATATCTTTGGGTGGAATCTAAACTTTAAAAAAACTGATCTGGATTCTGCCCTTTTTTCTTTATTGCAAGAACAGCAGCTTCTACAGGTTCAGGAAGATCAATACTTGAGTCAGGTTCGGGTTTCTTCACTCGATGGCGAATTCTTTATTCATTCAGCTTTTCCAACCACTCAGCAGGATGCGGTATTTTTTGGTCCGGATACGTATCGCTTTGTCTATCATCTCAAGCAATATCTAGCTACTCAGCCTCGCCCTTTTAAACGGGTCGTGGAAATGTGTTGTGGCACTTCAGCAGCCGCAATCAGTATTGCCAGACATTTTCCAGATGTTAATGAAATTATGGTTGCAGACCTGAATCCCAAAGCCTTGCTCTATAGCCAGATTAATATCAGTTTTTCCGGCTTAAACCATATTATCCGGTTCAAAGTAATTTATTTTCCAATCTTGATGGAAAATTTGATCTGATTTTTGCTAATCCGCCGTATTTAATTGATCCGGATCAACGCCAATATCGTCATGGTGGTAATAAACTGGATGGCTGTGATTTATCATTCAGGATTATAAAAGAAGGTCTACAGCGGCTGAATGTTGGTGGACGTTTATTCCTCTATACTGGAGTAACTGTAACTGAGCATGGCAATCTGTTTTTGCAGCATCTTAAAAATTTGATGAAACAGCATCACAATATAACTTGGTCTTATGAGGAAATTGACCCGGATATTTTTGGTGAAGAACTGGAACAGCCGGCTTATCGACATGTGGAAAGAATTGCGTTGGCATTAATCAAGATTGAAGTAGGCAATTAAAGAATATCTATTTATCAATTATGGAATTTTAAAATTTTGACTTTGTTCGCTATCAGCTTATTTTAAATCGCTTTATTAAAATTATAGGAATAAAAAACCCCAATCTTTCGACTGGGGTTTTAGAATTTGGCGGAAGCGGTGAGATTCGAACTCACGGAGGACTCACACCCTCGTCGGTTTTCAAGACCGGTGCATTAAACCGCTCTGCCACGCTTCCATGGGCGCAATAATACGGAGCTTTTGTCCGACTGACAAGTGAAAATTACAGTGAATGCAATCAACTGCATATAGTTTCATCAAATCGCTACAATTTGGCTGCTAATTCCGCTCCTTCACGAATGGCGCGCTTGGCATCGAGTTCAGCAGCCAGTTTTGCACCGCCAATAATATGATACTGCGCCAAGGTATTCTCCCCAGCACTCGGCATCAGGTCTTTCACCGATTCCTGACCTGCACACACTACAATGGTATCTACACGTAATAATTGAGCATGACCATCCACCTCAATCCATAAGCCTTCATCGGTAACAGACCTATATTGTACACCGCGCAACATCCGTACTGCATGTTTTTTTAACTGGGCACGATGTACCCAGCCTGAAGTCTTGCCCAGTCCTGCACCAAGTGGTGTTTTTTTACGTTGTAATAAATAAATTTCCCGTACTGGAGGTTCTACTTCAGCACATTGTAAGCCGCCTTCAGTCACATAATCTGGATGAGAATCTACACCCCATTCACGCTTCCACTCATCCACAGGTTGCGGCTGTATTTGATGCGGTGGCTTTAATAAAAACTCGGACACATCAAAACCGATCCCGCCTGCGCCAATGACCGCAACACGATCACCGACAGGTGCGCCACGTAGCACTTCTGCATAAGATAATACTTGTGGTGCCTGACTGCCTTCGATATTCAAGGCACGCGGCACAACCCCTGTAGCCACAATCACCTCATCAAAACCCTCACGCTCCAACTGCTCGCGGTTGACTCGGGTATTGAGACGCAGATCAACTCCGGTTTTTTCTAGCTGCACTTTAAAATAACGAATCGTTTCGTGAAATTCTTCTTTCCCCGGAATCACTTTAGCCAGATTGAACTGCCCGCCTACTTCATGACTGGCCTCAAACAAAGTGACATCATGTCCGCGACTGGCTGCGACAGTAGCCGCTGACAGACCTGCAACACCACCACCAATCACTGCAATACTTTTCGGTTTTTTGGTTTTGACATAGACCAGTTCGGTCTCATAAGCGGCACGCGGATTGACCAGACAGGTTGCGCGCTGGTTTTTAAAGGTATGATCCAAGCAAGCCTGATTACAGGCGATACAGGTATTGATTTCATCAACACGATTGGTTGCGGTTTTGTTGACCCAGAAAGCATCGGCCAAAAGTGGACGTGCCATCTGTACCATATCTGCCTGACCAGAGGCCAGAATCGCCTCGGCAGTGTCTGGCATATTGATCCGGTTAGAGGCAATCACCGGCACCGAAACATGTTTCTTAACTTCAGAAGTGTAATCGACAAAAGCAGCTCGAGGCACGGAAGTCACAATAGTTGGAATACGTGCTTCATGCCAGCCAATCCCGGTATTGAGCAAAGTAATTCCTGCCTTTTCCAAAGCTTTAGCTACGGTAATCACTTCCTGCATGGTATTGCCATCATGTACCAAATCGAGAAGTGACAAACGGAAACAGATAATAAATTTCTCACCAATTTCAGCGCGAATCGCTTTAACAATTTCTACGGCAAAACGCATCCGGTTTTCAATCGGGCCGCCCCAACGGTCGTTACGCTGATTGACATGACGGCTTAAAAACTGATTCAGCAAATAGCCTTCAGAACCCATGATTTCCACGCCATCATAGCCAGCCTTTTTGGCAATGATGGCAGTTTTCACATAATCCTGAATGGTATTCAGGATCTGTTTATCTGACATTTCACGCGGTTTAAAAGGAGAAATTGGTGATTTGATCGGGCTGGCCGAAACCACAAAAGGCTGATAGCCATAACGTCCGGCATGCAGAATCTGTAACAGAATTTTAGCACCATGCTTATGCACTGCATGTGTCACCAGACGATGTGGTGCAATATCGCCCAAGGTATTCATAGTACCGCCCGCCGGCAACAGCCAGCCTTGACGGTTTGGCGATATTCCACCTGTAATCAGCAGACCCACACCACCCTTTGCACGTTCGCCAAAATAAGCTGCCAGTTTAGGATAGTTATAGAAGCGGTCTTCCAGACCAGTATGCATCGACCCCATCACCACCCGGTTTTTAATGGTGGTAAAACCCAAATGCAGTGGCTTTAAAATGTTGGCATAGCGCGTCGTGGTCATAACAAATCCCTGATTATATTTGGCTGAGCAAGTCATTCCCTTACTTTAACTGATTTTCAGAGGCTTTTTATGACCCGGAGTTCAGCATTTTCAGGCACAAACATCAATCTTCAACACCAGCTCGCTCTATACATGACGAATTAGTTCTGCCATTGTCGTGCGCTGGATTTCCATAATGCAATCGCACCCAATACTGTACCAATTGGAAAACTCAGCAACATCAGGATTGACATAACTCTGGATAAAGTCCGTCCTGAGCCATTGCCTTGCTTCACCTTGATACTGGCCTGGATATTAAAAAACATCAGCAAGCCTAAAAGCAGCAGTACCACACCTAAACTCAGCATGGAAATACTGGATTGCTGATATTCAAGATATAAAAACAGCACTGTACTAAAACCAATCAGGCCGGCATAAATCCCATGCAACAGTGCCAGCGTTTCATTCTTGGTTTTAGGATTTAAATTAGGTAAAGGTGGGATGCGAGTCGCCATGCTTTTATTCCTGTTTTATCTGATTTTTAACTTTATTCGGCTGAATATAACCAATTTTCTTTGTTTTCAGCAGGATTCTGGTGAAAATCGTGCGATTTATGATTATTTAAGCCTATTGAATAGAGATTTTAAAACGAGTTTTTCTTTTCTAAAGCAAACCTAAATAAATTAATGATACAATTGATGCAATATGTATTTTTTCAGGCCACCAATTCTGGCGTGCCTATTTCATATCATTAGGATGAACAATGTCTGATAATGCAACTATCTTGCAGAATGTCCCAGTAGGTAAAAAAGTTGGTATTGCCTTCTCTGGTGGTCTAGATACTTCTGCTGCTCTTTTGTGGATGAAACAAAAAGGCGCTGAACCTTATGCTTACACAGCTAACTTGGGTCAGCCAGACGAAGACGATTACGATGCGATTCCAAAAAAAGCTGAAGCTTATGGCGCAGTAAAAGCACGTTTAATCGACTGCCGTTTACAGCTTGCATTAGAAGGTATTGCTGCAATTCAATGTGGCGCGTTCCATATTTCTACAGGTGGTATGCCTTATTTCAACACGACGCCATTGGGTCGTGCAGTAACTGGCACCATGCTGGTAACTGCCATGAAAGAAGATGATGTTAACATCTGGGGTGACGGTTCGACTTATAAAGGCAACGACATTGAACGTTTCTACCGTTATGGCTTGTTGACCAATCCTGCGCTTAAAATTTACAAGCCTTGGTTAGACCAAACTTTCATTGACGAGCTGGGCGGCCGTGCGGAAATGTCACAGTTCCTGATCGACAATGGCTTTGACTATAAAATGTCAAAAGAAAAAGCCTATTCAACTGACTCAAACATGCTGGGTGCGACACACGAAGCCAAAGATCTTGAATACCTGAATGCAGGCATCAAAATCGTTGAGCCAATCATGGGCGTTGCATTCTGGAAAGATGACGTAGAAGTAAAAGCTGAAGAAGTATCGATTACTTTTGAAGAAGGCTTCCCGGTTGCCATCAACGGTCAACGCATTGAAGATCCAGTTGAATTTATTCTTGAAGCGAACCGCATCGGTGGCCGTCACGGTCTAGGTATGTCGGATCAAATCGAAAACCGTATCATCGAAGCGAAATCTCGCGGTATCTATGAAGCTCCGGGTATGGCGCTGCTTCACATCGCTTATGAGCGTCTGGTAACGGGTATTCATAACGAAGATACGATTGAACAATACCGTATTAACGGTCTACGTTTAGGTCGTTTGCTTTACCAAGGTCGCTGGTTCGATTCTCAAGCGCTTATGCTGCGTGAAACTGCACAGCGTTGGGTTGCTAAAGCAGTTACCGGTACTGTAACGATCGAATTGCGTCGTGGTAATGACTACACCATTATGAATACTGAATCTCCGAACCTCACTTATGAAGCTGAGCGTTTGACTATGGAGAAAGGTGATTCTATGTTCTCGCCGATGGATCGTATCGGTCAGTTAACCATGCGTAACCTCGACATCACGGATACTCGTGCTAAACTGGGCATCTATACAGAGACTGGTTTACTCGCAGTTGGTTCAGCATCTGCAGTGCCACAACTGAAAGACAAAAACTAAGTTTTAGTCATTTAAGTTGCATAAAAAACCGCTCCTGATGAGCGGTTTTTTATTGATGATTGTTCTATTCATTTTAAAAATATCTAGCCATTTGCAATATCTGAATTCACTAGACTTCCTTCATAAATCATTTTTTAACCAATTTAATTGTTTATCTTTCACCCAATCTAAATTGTATATGCCAGCA